>JALRFZ010000313.1 GCA_023253615.1 Verrucomicrobiales bacterium
GCTATGCTTAGGCAGGGAGGAGCGCGTACGGCGGGATGGGCATGCGCACGCGTTTTAGGATGTGGGGGGCAAGTCAAGCTTTTCAATCCTGCCGCTGTTGCTGCTGCTGCTGCTGCTGCAGGGGGGGAGGCGGCAGTGCGAGGCGCATGCGCGGCGCGGACTGGGGGATCTGCGGGTGCTGCGCGATCTACAGAAGGACGTGACGGGGACTTAGGTCCCTGTCAGGAATGGGAGGGCAAGAAATTGGGGCGGAGGGGTTTCCGATCAGCAGGCCGAAGGTGGGGTGGCGATAACCATTTCACGGGAAATTGCGGCGACGGTTGGAAGTCGTCATCATTCCAGCGAAGCCACCGCGTCCCACACGGTCTGTGTGGTGAATGGTGAAGACGGCGCCGTCGGCGGACGGAGGCGTTTTGTCGAACGTCTCGACGGATTTGCCCGCGCCGGGCGGAGCGATCCGCTGGTGGACGGGGTTCCCTTGAACCGGGGCCGGGAACACGGAGGGAGCGGCACTGGCAAATGCGACACTTTCAAACCCCTTCCGCCGGACGCGTCCCTTCCCTGAAATCTGTGCGGATCTTGTCATTCTCTGTCCGGATTCCGCCTCTGGAATTGCAACGCACCGAGCGCATGCCGTAAGCTGGCGCGAGGTATTCGTTTCCCGTTCCCCGTTTCCACATGACCCGCAAAGCCGCCACCCGATCCGTCGCTTCGTCCAAGAAAAAGGCATCCCGCAAATCCACCGCCACCTCGCCGCGCCTGTCGAGCGACGGGGATGTCTCCCCCACCCTCTCGCCGCCCGGTCTGGAACAACACTCGGTGAGCGAATCGACCGCGGCGGCCCGTGAGTCGAAGGCGATGGCGATGGAGGACATCCTGAAGAAGAACCTCGCGGGCGGCAGCGACCCGTTGCTGGGCGCGTTCGAGGCGATCCTTGCGGGCGCGTCGCCGGACGATGTGCTCGCCCTGAAAACCCTTTTCGCCAAACACGTCGACATGGCGAAGGCGGCAAAGCGCGATCGATCCGACTTCGAACTCTCCGACGAATGGCGGGAGGGCGGCTATCCCTACAAGAACCTGATGTCGCGCCGCAACTACGAGCGCGAGAAATACAAGCTGCAGGTGGAGCTGTTGAAACTCCAGGCCTGGGTAAAGGCGACAGGGCAGCGGGTGATCATCCTCTTCGAAGGCCGCGACGCCGCGGGCAAGGGCGGGGCGATCAAACGCTTCATGGAGCATCTCAATCCCCGCGGCGCACGGGTCGTCGCGCTGGAGAAGCCGACGGAGGAGGAGAAGGGGCAGTGGTATTTCCAACGCTACGTGAAACACCTCCCCACGCGCGGCGAGATCGTGCTGTTGGACCGCTCGTGGTACAACCGCGCCGGGGTGGAGCGTGTCATGGGCTTCTGCTCGGACGAGGAATACGCCGAGTTCATGCGACAGGCTCCGGAGTTCGAGCGCAACCTCACGCGCAGCGGGATCCATCTCATCAAATTCTGGTTCTCGGTGAGCCGCAAGGAACAGCGCCGCCGCTTCAAGGAGCGCAAATCGCATCCGCTGAAGCAGTGGAAACTTTCCCCCATCGACATGGCCTCGCTCGACAAATGGGAAGACTACACCTCGGCGAAGGAGGCGATGTTTTTCAACACCGACACGGCCGACGCTCCGTGGACGGTGGTGAAGTCGGATTGCAAGAAGCGCGCACGCCTCAACGCGCTGAGGTACGTGTTGCACAAGCTGCCTTACGCGAAGAAGGATCCCAAGCTGGTGGGCCCGGTCGATCCGCTCCTGGTGGGTCGGGCGAACGTGGTCTACGAGCGCGGCGAACACTCGGACATCGCGATCCTCTGAGGGAGGCCGGGATCCGGGTCGACCTCAGCGGGCGGAGACTTTGCCCGGGTCGATCAAGCGGCCGGAGGGGCTGCCGTCTTCGGTGCGGGGCCAGGATTCGCGGAGGATTTCGCCCGTTCGGGCCGAGAGATAGACATGACCGACCATCACGCGGGCCCGGTTGATGAAGGTCACGAGCCAGACCGGCTCGGAGTCTTCGTCGCGGACCCGGAGGTGGAAATGAACGTCCGTCCATCGGATCCCCGCCGCGGCCCCTCTCGCCCCGGCGATCACGCGGGCGTCGGAGGCGGCACGCCGGAGGGTCGCCGGATCGATCGGCAGGTGCGGCGGATCCTCCCCCGGCAGGGCCTGGAACACCCGGCTCGCGCCCGCCTTTCCATCGGTGACCGATACCTCACGCCAGCCCTCGTTCGATCCCGGCCGACCGATGAGCACGAACCATCGCCCGGACACGGGCTCTCCATCATACCCGGCGAGCCCGAAAACCGCCTCTCCGGGCCGGAGCGCCACGGCATCCCAAAGCGGCTTCATTTCACCCTCTCCACCGGACGCGGCGGAGACCGGGAGGAGCACGGCGATCCCGGCGGACAAGGCCCGCATCCACACGATCCCAGGAATGTCGCGCCATCCTCTCATTTTACACAACCCGACTGCGGGGCTACTCTCTCAGGATACCATGAAGAGTTGAAGATTATTAAGCAATCAAAATCTCTGATAAATACGGAATTTATTCCCGCATCTTTCCCTTCTTTTCCTCCGTAGTTTGAACATGAGTCTTTCCAAACCGGATGCCGCGCTCCTCATCCTGGGGCACGGGTCCACCGAGAACCCCGATTCCTCCCAGCCTTGCTGGGATCATGCCGAGACGATCGCCGCCACCGGGCAGTTCGGTTCGGTCCATTGCGCCTTCTGGAAGGAGGAGCCGAGCTTCCGCCAAGTCTTGCCGATGATCGAGGAGGCGGAGGTCTACATCGTGCCGAATTTCATCAGTGAAGGGTATTTCACGCGCCAGGTGCTGCCGCGCGAGCTGGAGATCTCGGGCCACACGACAAGCCGTCTCGGGAAAACCCTCCATTATTGTGATCCGGTGGGGATCCATCCGGCCATGACCGGTCTTCTGACCCGGCGCGCGCTGGAGATGATCGACGAATCGGTGAAGCCGGAAGAGACTTCTTTGATCATCGTCGGCCACGGGACGGGCCTGAACCAGAAATCGACCGAAGCGATCAAGGTGCAGGTGGAGGCGATCGCGGCCTCGGGAGCGCCTTTTGCGAAGGTGCTCGATGCCTACATGGAGGAGGCTCCCTTCATCGCCGACTGGCAGACCCTGACGGATACCCCGAACGTGATCGTCGTGCCTTTTTTCATCGCCGACGGACTGCACAGCTACCAGGACATCCCCGTGCTCCTCGGGATCGAGAGCGAGCCGACCGCCGCGGCGAGCCAGCGCGAGGTCTTCCGGCAAAATCCCCATGCCTTCGGCGACCGCACCCTGTGGTACAGTTCGGCCATCGGCACGGATCCCTCCCTCGCCGGCGTCATCGTCGACCAGGTCGCTTATTTTGACGAACATTACCTGGCATGAACCTCGCCGACTCGCTCTCCTCCCTGCTTTCCGCGGAAAACCGTCTCACCTTCGGCGAGCTCGTGCTCTGCCTCGATGCCGGCGGCAGTTACTCCGCCCGTCACCGCAACGATGAGGGACGCGCCGTCTCCGACCTCGCCGATCTCGACTCCGTCCGTGCCCTGCGCGAGATGGCAAAGCACGACGAGGCCGGTGAATATCGTCCGCTCAAGACCGCTCCGGGGCTCAAGTCGGGGTGGCATACGGCGACGGATTCGCCACGGGAGTTTCTCCAACGTCTCGATGCGATTTATCCCGGACTCTTCGCGACCTGGGTCGCATACGATTCCGGCACCTTCCCTCCCGTGCCTTTGCGGGATACCCTCGGCCGACAGACCGGCATGTACCGCTTCGCCGGCGGCATCACCGACGGGATGGCCCACCGCATCCTCGCGGAGCTCTGTACCCCGGGCTGCCTGCGGTGCATCACCTGGCCGATCGACGGCACCGCACCCCTGCCTCGGGTCGCCCGCGGGGCCGGCACCCTGCCGCTCCTCTGCACGGAGGCCTGCACCTTCGCGGTGAGCCGCGCCCGCGAATTGGCGAAGGAAGCCTACGACCTCGCCAATCCCCCGGCACCAGCGCAGGGCTGATCCCGCCGGAGGCCGGAAACCCGGAAAAAGCGGGATGGATCACTTCGGATCGACGCCGCGCCAGAAGCGGCTGGATTCGCGGTCGAACTCCGGATCCTGATCGGGGATCTGGTTCTCGGAGAGTCGCTCGACGTGACCATCGAGGAAGGCCGCGATCAGCTTGCCTCCGCCCCACCGCTCCTCGATCGTGTCGATGAGAAGCTGGCGCTCGTCGAATTTCACGATGTTCGACTCGTTGCAGTCGATGTAGAGCATCGCATTCGGAGAAAAGAGGAGATTCGAGAGCGTCTTCTCCGTGAGGAAGGGATCGGGCGAAGCTACCTGGTCGTAGATCCGGTCGTACTGGAGGTTGGCGTTCATCGCGTAGCTGTGCTTGTGCCAGTCCTCCTCCTGCGGATTGGTCTTCACGGAGACGGTGCTCTCGAAGAGGGTGCCCTTGAGATGCTCGCCGTCCTCGGTGACGTTGTAGCTCGTCGCCTCCCCCTCCTTGTTCTCGCGCAGATAGAGTTCGCCGAAGATCACCCCGTCGAGCCAGAGACCGGATTCGCCGAGGTTGTAATATTTCGGGAAGAAATCGTCGGGATTGACTCCCGCCGGCGGCTCCATCCCGCCCGGATACTGCGGCGAAGGGAGACGGCTGTTGTTGTCCGCCGCCCAGTTGATCGTCGCGGTCGCGATCTGCTTGAGGTTCGCGGAGTTTTTCGCCGCCTCGGCCATTTCCTTGGCCTTGTTGAGGCCGGGAACGAGCAAGCTGATGAGGACGACGATGATGGCGATGACCACAAGCAATTCCACCAGCGTCATGCCGGTGTGCGCGGAGCGTTTCTGAACAGGATTCTTCATTCGGGGGACTTGATTCCGGGGATCTGACCAAAACCGATTCGACCAACCCATCCCCGGACTGGTTTCAGCGTAGCGAAACGGAGGGATTCCGGTCAAGCAAAACGGCACGAAAAATCGACCTTTCCGAAAGGCATCGGGGTGCGGATGTCACCACCCGCACCCCGAAGAACCAACGACCAATCGAAAGGATCCGGAAACCGGAGGATCAGGCAGCGACCGGTTGCTCGATCACGTTCAGACGCAATGCCGACCACCCGAGCTTCTCGGAGGCATCGGCTGCCTCCTGACCGACAAAGGCGGTGAGACGCGCGGTGCCGCCGAGCGAGAAGGCGGGGTAAAGGAAGATCTCTCCCTGCACCCGCACGCTGCAGACGAAATTCCGGCCGAAGCGGTAAAGCGTGAGATCGCATGCCACGGGCGCCCCCGGGGCGAGCGGTGTGTTCGCGAGGTAACCGATCACCCCGGCGCCGTTGCAGAGATCGCAGACTTCGCCGGTGACCGGATAAATCGCCACGGCGATGCCACGCTTGCGGCTTTCATCGAGGATCCCCACGACGACCCGGCGCGTGACGCGGTTCGGCTCGATATCGACCTTGAAACGGACCTCCGCGTTCGGCTTGTCGACTGCCGGGGTTTGGCCCAGCTCTTCGAGGGAAAACTGATTCAGTTCGGGGATGGCGACGTTCATGACGGTGGATGAAAAGCGGTGAAGATGAGATGAGAGATTCCAGTCGGCGGAACCAAGACCTGTATATTTTTAAAATTATGTCATCTGAGATACGGAAAATCAACTTATTTACGGTAAATATTGAACAATTTTTTATTTATTGAGCAAGCCACCCCATTCCCAACCCAGAGGAGCTTGGAAAATCTTCCTTGCGTCGATGAGGAACGGGGTAGGATGGGAGGATTCGCAGGAATGGAAGACGATTTGTTCATGGATCCGGGGAGCGGCGAGCCCGAATCCGCCGCCTTTTCCGGAGGTGAGGCTCCGCCGGGCGCGCCCGACCTGCGCCTCGATCCCACCATGCCGCTGGCCGCCCGCATGCGTCCGCGCTCCCTCGATGAATACGCCGGGCAACGTCACATCCTGGGCGAGGGGCGTCTCCTCCGCCGCGCCATCGAGGCCGACCGCTTCACCTCGTTGATCTTTTACGGCCCCCCGGGGGTCGGCAAGACCAGTCTCGCCGAACTGATCGCCCGCCGCACCGAGTCCCGCTTCATGAACCTCTCCGGAGTGGAGAGCAACGTCGCCGAGATCCGGCATGCCGTGGAGGTGGCGCGGCAGTTCCAGCGCACGCGGGGCGAGATCACGACCCTGTTCGTCGATGAGATCCACCGTTTCAACAAGTCGCAGCAGGACGTCCTCCTCCCCCACATCGAGCGCGGCACCGTCCGTTTCATCGGCGCGACGACGCACAATCCCTTCTTCTACATCAACAGCCCCCTCGTCTCGCGCAGCCAGGTCTTCCAGCTCGAACCGCTCACCGAGGAAGACCTGAGGGAGCTCCTCGACGCGGCCGTGCATGATCCCGAGCGCGGGTTCGGCAGGAAAGACCTCGTCGTCGCCCCCGAGGCGGCCCGCCATCTCGTGACCATGTGCGATGGCGACGCGCGGAAGCTCCTCACCTCTTTCGAGCTCGCCGTCCTCACGACCGAGCCCGATCCGGAAACCGGCCGCCTCTTCATCGACCTGCGGGTCGCCGAGGATTCGATCCAGCGGAAGGCGATCGTCTACGACGCCGACGGAGACGCCCATCACGATACCATCAGCGCCTTCATCAAATCGATCCGCGGCTGCGATCCCGATGCCGCGCTTTACTGGCTGGCGAAAATGCTCCACGCCGGGGAGGACATCCGCTTCATCGCCCGGCGCATCGTCATTGCCGCGAGCGAAGATGTGGGGATGGCCGACTCGAACGCCCTGCGCGTCGCTGTCGCCGCGCAGCAGGCGGTCGAATTCGTCGGGATGCCCGAGGCTCGCATCCCCCTCGCCCATGCCACCGTCTATCTCGCCACCGCTCCCAAGAGCAACCGCGCCTATGCCGCGATCAACGCGGCGATGAAGGATGTCGCCGAGGGGCGCACCCTCGCCGTGCCTCCGCACCTGCGGACGAAGAGCCGGAAAAAGATCGGCGAAGCGAGCGGAGCGATCGCCGCGGGCGAGGCCGTCTACCTCTACGGGCACGACTACGAGGAAGGCTACGTGCCCCAGGCCTACCTGCCCGAAGGACGGGTCTATTACCAGCCATCCACCCACGGCATGGAGCAAAGGGTCGCCGAGCGACTCGAGCACTGGCGCCGCCGCTTTGACGAGGAAAAGGCGTGACTCCGAGGGAGCCGCCGCGATCCCGTTTGGCGCGGCCTCACGGCGCGGGCGCCGCTTTCCCCCGTGCATTCGCCTTCCCTTTCCCCGGGCGGTCGCCCGCGGCGAGTTCGCCCGCCCTCGCGGGATCGTGGGCGGGATTGGGTATCGGCATTCGCGCCCCGGTCTCGCGCCGCCATTGCTCCAGCGCCGCCTTCAGCTCGGCC
>JALRFZ010000347.1 GCA_023253615.1 Verrucomicrobiales bacterium
ACGTTATCGAGCGCACTGGCGTTCACGCCTTCGACCTTCTCGGAGACAAGGCTATGCGTAACCCCGCGCTCGCACTAGAAGCTATCTGCAAGGCACACCAGGCGCAGGAGGGGAAGTGATGGAAGGAATCAAGCGTTACGAGCCCGTGACGGTCTTCACCACGCGCCCGGACACGCTCTACGGCGCGACGTTCTTCGTCGTCGCCGCTGATTCTGACCTCGCGGCGGAGCTGGCTGCGGGCACGGAGGCCGAGGCGGAGTTCGCGGCGTACCTCGAGAAGGTCAAGCAGACCTCGGAAATGGATCGGCTCGCAACTGACCGAGACAAGACCGGTGTCTTCCTGCACCGCTATGCCATCAATCCCGTCAACGGCGAGCGCATCCCGGTGTGGGCCTCGGACTACGTGCTCGCCGACTACGGCACCGGCGCGATCATGGCCGTGCCCGCGCACGACCAGCGCGACCTCGACTTCGCGCGGCAGTTCGACCTGCCCGTGCGCGTTGTCGTCGACGCGGGGGAGGACCCCAATGAGACCGGAGTCGCGACGGCCGACGACGGCCCGCATGTCAACTCCGGCCCGCTCGATGGCCTCGGCAAGGCCGACGCCATCGCGAAGATCATCGACATCCTTGGCGAGCGCGGCACCGGCAAGGCGTCGATCAACTACCGCCTGCGCGACTGGCTCATCTCGCGGCAGCGCTACTGGGGCACGCCTATCCCGATCGTGCACTGCGGCGACTGCGGCGAGGTGCCCGTCCCCATGGAGCAGCTGCCCGTCGCGCTGCCGCCCGCGCCGAGGCGAGCGTGGCGGGAAGGTAGGCCTCTTCATTGTAGGCCGGGATGATGATGGCATAGTCGGGCATCCGGAGGCACGTTACGCGGTCCCGGCGGAAATGGAACCGCCTTTGCTCCGAAGAGATGCCCGATTCCCCCCAGTCCCGGCCCCGCAAGATCGTCCACATCGACATGGACTGCTTCTACGCGGCCATCGAGATGCGCGAGCGTCCCGAGCTGGCCGGAAAACCCATCGCGGTCGGGGGCAGCAGCGGACGCGGGGTGCTGACCACCTGCAACTACGAGGCCCGGAAATACGGTTGCCGCTCGGCCATGCCGGCCTTCAAGGCGCGCGCGCTTTGTCCGCAGCTGATCCTGCTGCCGGTGCGATTCGACCTTTACCGGCAGGAGTCGCACCGCATCCGCGAAATTTTCGCCCGCTACACCGACCGGATCGAGCCGCTCTCGCTCGACGAAGCCTACCTCGATGTGAGCCATCTCGACTCCGAGGGCGCCTCGATCGCGTGGGATATCCGCGAACACATCCGCAGCGAGACCGGGCTGACCGCCTCGGCCGGGATCGCCCCGAACAAATTTCTCGCCAAGATCGCGAGCGATTGGAACAAGCCAGACGGCCAATTCGAAGTGCAGCCCGAAGACATCGCCGATTTCACCGCCGCCTTGCCCGTCGAAAAGATCTGGGGCGTGGGCAAACGCACCGCGCAGCGACTCCACGAAGCCGGGATCACCACCTGCGGGGCGATGCGCGAACGCAGCGAGATGGAGCTGGTGCGGCGCTTCGGGAAGTTCGGGAGCTCCCTCTACCGCCTCTGCCGCGGGATCGACGAACGCTCCGTCGAGTCGCATCGGGAACGGAAGTCGCTGGGCAACGAGCGCACCTTCCGCGAGAATCTCGTCACGGTCGGGGAGGGGCGCGGGCAGCTCGATCCCCTCATCGTCGAGCTGGCCGAGGACTACGCCGCTCGGCACAGCGATCGCGTCATCCGCGAATGTGTCGTGAAGGTGAAATTCGAAGACTTCCAGGTGACGACGGCCCAGCGCGCCTCCGACCGCATCGACGCCGACCTGATGCGCGAACTCCTCGCCGAAGCCTGGCCGCGTGGAGAGGGAAAATCCGTGCGTCTCCTCGGCGTGGCGGTGCGTTTTCGCGACACCGAAGAGGTCGCCGAGCAGCTCGAGATGTTTTGAGGTCCCGGCGTCGCCGGTCCGCAAGCAGTTGAACCGGACGGGAAAGGCCGTATCCTGCCCCCTTTTCACCCGAATGGATCCCTTGGAACAGGCCCGGCGCGTCATCGCCCTCGAAATCGAGGAATTGCAGCGCCTTCTCGAGCGCGTCGACGATTCTTTCATCGCCGCCGTCGAGCTGCTCAAGGCCACGGTCGAGAGCGGGGCGAAGATTCTCATCGTCGGCGTCGGGAAATCCGGCAACATCGGCAGCAAACTCGCCGCGACCTTGAACTCGACCGGAGCCCCGGCCGCCGTCCTCAATTGCCAGGATGCGATCCACGGCGACCTCGGGCTCGTCAACGCGGGCGACAGCGTCATCGCCCTGAGTTATTCGGGGGAGACGGCGGAGCTCCTCGGCCTGCTCCCGCATTTGAAACGCCGCGGTGCCCGGCTCATCGCCATCACCGGGAAACCGGCTTCGACCCTGGGCAAGGCCGCCGACTGCGTTCTCGACATCCACGTGCGCCGCGAAGCCTGCCCGCTCAATCTCGCCCCGACCTCGAGCACGACGAACACGCTCGTGATGGGCGACGCCCTCGCCATGGTCTTGCTCGAAGCGCGTGGCTTCACCAAGGAACATTTCGCCGAGTTGCACCCCGGTGGCTCGCTCGGACGCGCCCTTCTCCTACGGGCCGGAGATATCATGCGCACCGGTGATGATTTCGTGAAGGTGGGTCCTGATCTGACCGTGCGCGAAACGATCACGCGAATGACCAAGGCCCGCGCCGGAGCCGTCGTGGTGGTGGCGGAGGATGGTTCCCTCGCCGGGATTTTTACCCAGGGTGACTTCGCCCGCGCCTTCCAGAGCGGGGGAACCGAGATCGGAGGCGAGCCCGTCGGCCGCTACATGACCGCCAATCCCAAGCATGTTCATCGCGATCGTCTCGTCGGCGAAGTGCTGCGCCTCCTCGAGGCGAGCCGCATCGACGACCTCGTCGTGATCGACGACGCCCGCGTCCCCCTTGGGATGATCGACACCCAGGACCTCGCGCGACGGCAGGCGGTGTGAGGGTGAGGGTCCTACGTTTTACGCGTAAGCTCATGAGAGGCAATGCGTTACGCGCAACGGCCCTCCTTACCGACGAGGACGCACGATGGAATGACGGCCGCACCTGCGACTGAAGTCGCAGCCACATTTTTTCCCCTCACTTGCCCACGCGATAGAGGTGCGTCTTCGTTCGCAAGATGAGATCGCCCCCGCTCGCGGCGGGTGAGGCCATGAAGCCGGCGTCGAACTGGTTTTCGGCGAGCACTTCAAAGGTGGGCCCGGCTTTCACGACGGTGCAGAGACCGACTTCGTCGAAGGCGTAGACGCGGTCCTTCGTCGCGATCATCGAGGCGGAGTATTCACCGCCGGCACGCTCGGCCCACTGCGATTTGCCGGTCTTCGCATCGACACAACTGAGGACACCGTCGTTCGCCATGAAGATCAGGCCGTTCACGATCACGGGCGAGGAGCGCTTCGGGGTCCGCTGGAAGAAACTCCACGCGACGTGGGTGTCCTTCACGTTGCCCTTCATCCCCGGCTCGAGCCGGATCGCCCAGATCTCCGCCTTGCCGAGGCCGGTGTTGATGTAGACCATGCCAGTCTCCTTGCTGTAGACGCAGCGCGAGGAGGGCGAATGGGTCTCGTAGGGCACATACCAGATCTCCGCGCCGGTCTTCACATCATAGGCCCAGCAGGCTTTCGCTCCGTTGCAGATCATCTGCACGGTGTCGCCGACGGGGACGAAGATCGGGGTGCTGTAGGATTTGCGCATGTCGCCGCTGTTCGCGGGGATGCCGTTTTTCTCGTCGTTGTAGGCGGTGGAGCGGTCGCGCCGCCAGACGGTCTCGCCGGTGTTTTTGTCGAGGGCGGTGAAATACTGCTGGTCGGCTCCCTCCATCGTGAGAATGAGGAAATTCTCCCACATCGCCAGCGAGGAAGCGGGCCCGCGCCAGTGACTGCAGGTCAGGTCGCGCCGCTGCCAGAGGGTTTCGAAGGTCTTCGTGTCGAGGCAGATCGTGCCGTAGCTGCCGAAGCTGAACCAGGCTTTGCCCGGCTCGATCACACCGGTGGGCGAGGCGTAGGTGTTGAGGTTGTTCGCGAGCGGCTCGGGATTGTCGTTGGTGATGAAGACGCGGTCGAGGAGAATCTCGCCGGTCTTTTCATCGAGGCAGAGGATGGACATCCGGTGACCCTTTTCCGATGCCGTGGTGATCCAGACCTTGCCTTCGAGGATGAGCGGTGTCGACCACCCGAGCCCATGGATCGCGGTCTTCCACTTCACGTTTTCCGTTTCGCTCCATTTCAAAGGCAGATCGCCCTCGACGATCCCGTCGCGGTTCGCCCCGCGGAATTCGGTCCAGTCCGCGCGCACGGAGAGGCAGAGGAGGGAAAGACCGAGGATCAGGTGGATCGATTTCATCGGGAAAGGGTCGCGAAGATTCCGCCAAGGGTCAACCGCCTCAATGCGCAATCCTTTTCAGTGTCCAAAAAGACGGGGCGGTAAACACAGGGACGCAAAGAGGAGGCGGCCTACGGAATACGCAGATGACACGGAAAAGGAAGGAAAAGGGAACTGAAGCATTTTACTGATTTTTGACGCCCGCGGCATGGGTTCCGACATTTTTCCGGTCTACTGAATTTCCGCGTCTTCTGCTATTTTGATGCCTGCGGCATCTATCTCGGTCTCTTGTAATTCCGCGTTTTCCGTGTGTTCCGTAGTCCGCCTATTCTTTGCTCGATGGTAGGCCACCTTTCCCTCCCTCCTTCCCCCATCACCGCTTCGGCGCGAAGTCCCATGGCTCGGTTGGCATGCCCATTTTCTTCAGGAACACGCCCGAAGAAAACGCGAGGTACATCGCCCCATCGCCCTCCGCAAATCGGTTGCGGGCGTAGAGCGTTTCCATCACGGGAATGAGCGCCTTGGCTTTTTCCCCGAGCAGCTCGACGGCGCGGCAGGCACGCAGGGCGGTCCACCAGTCTTCGCTGATCAGTTCGCGTCCAAGCACCTGCACGGCCTCGTAGCGGTTTTTCTCGGAGACGTCGGCCATCCAGGCGGCCGCCTCGATCCGCACGGCGACATCGACATCGTCCATGGAATCATAGAGCTCCTCGAGGAGGGCTTCGTCCTTCGGGAAAGCTTCGCGCAGGGCCACGATGGCCCAGAAGCGCACCGCCGCGTCGCCGTCGCGGGCGAGCTCGAGCAGGTCGGCGCGTTCGCCCTTGCCCACGAGATCGGCCGTCGCCCAGATCTTTTCGAGATCGGGACGGTGCGAGGACTTGCCCTCGGCGATCTCGCGGAGGGGGCGGTTTTCATCGACGATAAAGCTGACCATGAGGGACTCGGGCAGCACGCCGAGATCGAGGATCTCCATCCGCTTTTTCACGAAGGCGGCCCGGTGCGCTTCGAGCGCCGCCTTCTGTGCGTCGTTCAGGTCGCCTTCGAGCAGGTTCACGAGATTCTGCGGATCGGCCTTCACGTCGTAGAACTCTTCGATCGGGCGGGTCGGCCCGGCGTAGGCCTTTTGGGGTTTTGTCAGGCTGTCGGCGTTCGCCGCGGCGTGGCGGAAGATTTCCTGCTGGATCGCGCCCTGGTCGGAATAGACGCTCGGCTGGGCCCAGGAGAGGTGCGGCAGGTAGTTGCGGATGTAGAGAAAGTCCTTGCTGCGGATCGAGCGCGAGAGATCGAAGACCTCGTCGACCCGGTCGCGGAATCCGTAGACGTACTCCGCCTCGGGCGCGGCCTTGGGACCGAGGAAGACCTGACCCTGCATCGCCTTCGGCACCTCGAGACCGGCGAGCGAAAGCACCGTCGGCGCGAAATCGACGAAGGTGACGAGGCGATCGACCGTGCCGCCCGCCTCGGCCGGAGCGAGGTGCTTCCACTTTTCGGGGAAACGCACCATCAGCGGCACGTGCATCCCGCTGTCGTGGAGGAGCCGTTTGTGGCGCGGCATGCCGGACCCGTGGTCGGAGTAGAAGAAGACGATCGTGTCATCGGCGAGGCCGTCTTTCTCAAGCTGTTCGAGGAGAGCGCCGACCTGCTGGTCGAGCACGCTGACGCAGTCGTGGAAACGCGCCAGCTCGCGCCGCACCACCTCGGTGTCGGGGTAGTAGGGGGGCACCGTGATCTTCGCCGGATCGTGGATCTGGTCGGCGGGCAGCTTCGACTGCACGAGATCGCGGAAAACCTCGTAGGGCCACACCATCGTCGCGGACTGGTGCGAGACCATGTGGTTGATCACGGTGAAGAAGGGCTGGCCTTCCTGGCGCGAGCGGCTGCTCCATGACGCGGTCGGGCTGATCTCATCCCAGGCCTCCTGGATGAGGCGCATCTCGTCGCTCGTGTTGTAATCGGTCTTGATCTGGTTCGTCGTGAAGTAGCCGGCCTCGCGGAGGTAGGTCGGGAAGGCGTCGACGGAGGGAGGCAGGGGGAAAGTCGAGCGCATCTGGCTGGTCCCGAGGCTGGGCGCCCACATCCCGGTGAGGAGGGTCGAGCGCGAGGGCGAACAAACCGGGGCGGCGGCGAAGGCGCTGGTGTAGCGGACCGACTCCTTGGCGAAGGCGTCGAGGTTCGGCGTCGATGCGTAGGCGTCG
>JALRFZ010000391.1 GCA_023253615.1 Verrucomicrobiales bacterium
ACGCTCTTCCGATCTAGCGCGTCGATCTCGCGCAGGCGCTCGTCCTCGCGGTCGATTTCACCGAGGTCGATGATCCCGGACTGCTCCGCGAGGTGACCGATCTCCTCATCGAATACGGTTTTCTCCGCGAGGCCGACCTCGCCCTCGCCGTGATCAATCGCCTCGAGCCGGGGGATCTCCTCAGTTGGGAACGGCGGCTCTCGGTGCTCGTCACCCTCGGCAATGAATCGACGCTGCGGGCGTTGCTGCGGACCTTGCGGACCGGCGAAGCCGGAGTCGTGCTGCGCGAACTCTCCAACCGCTCGCTCGACGAGCATCTCGATGCCTCGTATTGGAGGTCCATCGCCGCTTTGTTGCGCGAAGGCACGACGCGCTACGGGGAGATCCTCCCGCTCCTCGCCTCCGCCGAGCGCGAGGTGATCACCGCCAGCTCGGGGCTCTGGTCCGAGTGGACCCGGGCCCATGTCCTGACTCGGCTGGGACAAGCGGGCGAAGCGGCGGAAGCGATGGCCCGGTTCCACGCCCGGGCGGATGAACGCTCGCTCGAGCGGGTCCGCTTCCCCGACGGCCTGGAGCTCTCCGTCGATGCCGCCGCGGCGGCCCTCGGCACGGTGTCGGCGGGTGCCGGCGAAGGGGAGGATCGTGCCGCGGATTTCCTTCTTGCCCAGCCCGTCATGCAGTGGGCCTTCGAACTGCCGGAAGGGGCCCGGATCGTGAAGATCGGGCGCGGCGGCGGCAGTCTCCTCGTCCTCGATGATCTCGACCAGGTCTCGGCGCTCGATGCGGCGACCGGCAAGCTCCTCTGGCGGGCCGCCTATCCCCGGCCGGGGGAAAAGCGACGGCATCCCGTGCCCGCCGCCTTCCAGGAAGTCGCGGCTCCGCCGGCGCTCCTTCGCAAGCCCGGGAAACGCCTCGACACGGCCGCGCTGCCACGTGATTTCGCGGTGGCGGGCGACCGCTTTTTCCTCCTCCGCGGGCGTACCCTGACGGCCGGTGCGGTCTCCGACGGGACGACGCTCTGGACCGCCGCGCTGCCCGCCGCACGCTCCGACCGGAGCGGTCCGGAAAGGTCACGGCAGGATCTGCGTTTCGCGGTGGGCGAGGGCGTCGTCGTCGCCCTTTCGATCGGCACGAACGAGATCCAGGCTTACGACACCACTACCGGGAAATTGCTCTGGCAGCTCGCGCTGGGGCCGGTCGGGAGCGCGGAGACGTCTGCCGGTGCTTTCCATTCGCTGAATACCGGAGTCGGCATCCAGGGCGGGCGCGCCTTTGTCTACGGACATGGGGCGGCGATCGTCGATCTCGCCTCCGGGCGCCCGATCTGGACGCTCGGAGGCGATCCCGCCTCGCTTTTTCCACTGGTACTCCGTCCGGATCGCGAAGAGGAGCCCGTGGCGGTGGCTTCGACCGAGCCCCCGGCGGGGGACATCGGGACCGCTCCGAGGCCGACGCTGGCCACGTTCGGTGAGTTGACGCGTTTCGATTTCCAGGCCACCGCCGGTGGAGGCCAGCTCGAGCCACGGGTCTTTCTCGGTGGAGATGCGACCCTCTTGAGTCCCGCCCAGTACTGGGTGCAGTCGCGCGGAGAGCAGGGCGGGCCCGCCTTCGGGATGCTCTCGCCGGGCAATCTGTGGCTGATGCAGGATGGCAAAGTGCGGCGCATTTCCAGCGACCTGCCGGTGGCCTCCCGCGAGCTCTCCATGACCGGTACCTGGATCGGGCGCGCGGGCAACCACCTCTGGTTCCTCGAAGGTTCGATCCTGAATCACGCCGATTTCGGGCGCGAGCGGGTCTCGCGTCTTTCCCTCCACGATCTCGGCGATCCCGCCTTCCTCCGGGCCACCGTGGTGGGCAATCAGGTGATCGTGCGCGGTGCCGCGGCGATCCGGGTGATCAACGCCCTCAGTGGCGAGGTCCTCGGTCAGGCGACTTTCCCCACGACCTTGCTCGACTACCTCGGTGCTTTTCCGGAGGAATTCACCCCGGGTGCGGCGAACCCTGCCGGCGGGGATTTCGCCTGGCAGGGCCGGTTTTACCGCAATGAGACGACTGCCGCCGGCATCGCCCTGCCGGTGGGCGATCTCGTCGAGGGTTTGCAGTATCACACTGTCTTCGGGCGTCGGCTCGTCGTTTCGCTGGGTCGTGCCGACGACGATTCCGATCCGCCCCCGCCCGCTCCGGGCGCACCCGGCGGCGCGCCCGCGGTGGCGCCGACACCCCGTTGAGACCGCTCCTCCATGTCCGACACGCCTTCAGCCTCTTCCCGCGAAGAATTGTTCGATGCCGAGTTCCTCGACCGGCTCCGGGCGCTCTTCCTGCGCCTGCGGAAACGGAAACAGCTCCGGCGCAAGGGCCTGCAGAACACGCCCGCAACGGGATTTACGCGCGAGTTCAAGGATTTCCGCCATTACACCCCGAAGGATGATTTCCGTGCGATCGACTGGCGGCTCTATGCACGGCTCGATCGTCTTTTCATCCGTCTCTACGAGGAGATCCAGGAGTTCCACGTCCACATCGTCGTCGACACGAGCGCCTCGATGGTGGAGCCCTTTCCGGAAAAGCGGCTCACGAGCCTGAAGCTCGCCGTGGCGCTCGCCTACATGGGGCTCGTCGGTCATCACCGCGTCAGCCTCCACGGGATCGGCGCCAGTCTCGCACCGCCTCCGCCACCCATGAAAGGGCAGGGGAGTCTGCAGCGCGTCCTCGATTTCGCCCGCGATCTCGAATACGGCGGGCTCACCGACCTCGAGCGCTGTTTCCAGGATTTCCAGCCGGGGAAGCGGCGCTACGGCATCATCTTCGTCATCTCCGACCTCTACGGCCGCGACATCGACGAGGCCCGCGAAGCCATCCGCCATGCCTCGGCCTGGCCCGGCGAGATCCATTTCATCCAGGTTTTCCATCCCTGGGAGGAAAAGCCCGATGTCGAGGGCGAGATCGAGCTCTACGACGTGGAGACACAGGAATACCGCCGCCTCTGGTTCACCCCGGGCGACCGCGAGCGTTACGAGAAGCGCTTCGGCCAATTCCTCGACGACATTGAAAAAACCTGTCAGGCCCGCCAGATCGATTACCAGCGCTGGTGCACCGACCATCCCTTCGACGAACTCTTCCTCGACCTGCTCTCGCGGGGCTCGGCTCTCGCCGGCAATTCCTGAGGACCGCGCCGCCGCCCATGGAATTCCTCAACCCAGGCTCTCTCTGGCTCCTCCTCCTCGGGATCATCCCCGTGGTGCTCTACCTCGTGCGCCGTCGCTCGAAGAAAGTGCGCGTCTCCACGCTCGTCTTTTTCAAAACCCTCGCCCGCGAGCACCAGGAATCGGCGTGGCTGCGGCGGCTGAAACGCTGGCTCTCGCTGGCGATGACACTGCTCCTCCTCGCCCTCGCCGTCTTCGTCCTCTCGCGCCTCATCGTGCGGCAGGATGACGCCGACCGCTACCGCACCGTCGTCGTCCTCCTCGATCGCTCCGCGTCGATGGAGGTGAAGGATGAAAACGGGGAAAGCCGTCTCGAAGCCGCCAAACGCATCCTGCGCGACCGGCTCACGAAGGTGCCGGAGGAAGTCGGCATCGCCCTCGTCGCCTACGATCAGCGTTCCGAGGTGCTCCAGCCACGCACCACGAAACGGCGCGAGCTGCTTTCCCGCCTCGATTCGATCGCGGTCCGTCCCATCGCCGGCCGTCCCGATGCCGCGATCGAGACCGCCCGCATGATCGCGGGGCTCGAGCCGCCCGCGGCGATCTGGCATCTGAGCGACCGCCTCCTCGGGGATGCCGGAGAGGGCCTGCCGCTGCACGAGCTCAATCTCGCCCTGCCCGGGGTCGTCAATGCCGGCATCACCGCCGTGTCGCTGCGCGGTGTGCCGCTCGAACACGCCCGCTATGATGTTTTTGTCAGGATCGCCCTGAACCGCGATGCGCCGGCCCCGCTCCGCACGAAGCTGCAGGTCTCCGTGGGCGGCATCCCGAGCCAGATGCGCGAGCTCGATCTCGAGCCCGGAGCCGAGACCACTCTCACCTTCCGCATCAATGGTTCGCGGGATCAGATCCTCCGCCTCGCCCTCGCGGGGGAGGGCGACGCCTTCCCGCCCGACGACGAGGTGACCCTGCCCTTGCCGGAGATCCGTCCGATCCTCGCGGCCTGGATCCGCCCTGACGAGAGCGAGGATCCCTACACCCGCTTCGCCCTTTCCTCCCTGCAGGAATCGGGCACCTTCGAGCTGCTCAAGGGTGGTCCGCAGGCCTGGCCGCTCTCCGAGAAGGTCGATGCGGTGATCTTCGACGGATGGCTGCCCGCGGAATGGCCCGCCGGGACCCCGGCGATCGTGCTGAATCCTCCCGATTACGCCGGACCGGTCGTCGCGAAACGCTTCGCCGCGCCCGTTCCCCACGATTCCGTCCGTGTCGGGATGGAGGATCATCCCGTGCTTTTCCGCGTCAGCAGCAGCCGGGTCGCCCTCACCCAGACCGGGATCTACGAAGCGCGGGGATCGCTCGAGCCGCTCTGGTTCGCGGGGAACGATCCCGTGCTCTCCGCCGGCGAGGTCGGGGGTGAACGCATCGTGGTGATGGGATTTTCGCCGGGGCTTTCCGAGCGGCTCCCTCTGACCGCGTCGTTTCCGATTCTGATGGGCAATGCGCTCTTCTGGGCGGTGAACCAGGAGGAGCGCGGCGGCTCGAACCGGCTCTATCGCTCGGGTGAGCTCGCCCCCGTTACCGGCGGCACGATCACCTGGACGGAGAGCGGGGGAGGGGTGCGCCGGGCCACCCTGCCGATCACCTCCGACGTCGTGGAGATGGACCGCCGCGGGATCTGGGAGACCGACACCGGCCTGCGCGGGGCCTCGCATCTGCTCTCGCGCGAGGAGACCGATCTCCCTGCCCGGGGCGAAGGGGAGGAAGGTGATCCCGCCTATTTCGCCACCTCGAACCGCTTCGCCGGCAATTTGAAACTCTGGCTCCTCGCGGCGGTCGCGATGGTGCTCTTGCTCGAAAGCTGGCTCTTCCACCGACACGCCGTCTACTGAGATCCCGGAATGGACTGGTTGTATCCCCACGCCCTCTTCTTGATCCTGCCCGCACTCGCCCTGCTGGTCTGGTTCGACGCGCGCTCGACCCATCCGATGGGGGCCGCGAGACGACGTTGGCTGCTCTTCACCCGCGCGATCCTCGTCCTCCTCGCCCTCCTCGCGATCGCCTCGCCGGCGCGGCTCATGACGAGCCGGGATCAATCCGTGCTCTTCCTCCTCGATCACAGCCGCAGCCAGGGCGAGGCCGGGCTGCGGTCGGTCTACGAGGCCGCCGCCCGACTCCAGGAGCGGCTCGGTGCGGGGGCGGGCGTCGGCCATGTCGCGGTCGGAGCGGAAGGGCGGCTCCTCGTGCCTCCCGGCGGCCGGGGCGGACTCCCGGATGCCGCCGCGGCAACGCGTCTGATGGAGGAGATCGGTGCCTCGTCGAATTTCGAGCGGGGCGCCCTCCTCGCCCGCGGTCTCTTCCCCGCCGGGTCGAGTCGGCATCTCATCCTCGTCGGCGACGGCGTCGAGACCCGGGGATCCCTCGTCAACGCCGCGAAAGAGGCCGCCGTCGCGGGCATCAAGATCCATGCCCTCGGCGTCACCGGAGCGATCCAGCCCGATGTGCGGGTGACCCGTCTCGCCACCTCGCAATCCCGGCTCAATGAAGGCGCCAGCCTCGATCTGACCGCCACGGTGGAGGGCTCGCTCGCCGGACCCGGCAAGCTCCGGCTTTTCGAAAATGGCGTCGAGGTCGATGCGGTCGACATCGATCTGAAGGCGGGAGAGCTTTTTTCCCATCGCTTCACCCGCGTCCCGGAGAAACGGAACATCTACAACTACCGCGCTGTCATTGAGGGCTTCGAGGGGCGCGACGCCATCCCGGAAAACAACGAATCCCTCGCCATCGTCGATGTCCGTGGCAAGCCGCTCTTCCTCTACGTCGAAGGCGAGGAAGGCGAGTCGCGCTACCTCGTCGGGGCGATGGAGAAGGAAGGCATCCGCCTCGACGTGCGCTCGCCCGAGGGATTGCCCGGGTCGCTGCAGGAACTCGCCGGTTACGACGGCATCATTCTCTCCGACATCCCCGCCCATCGCATCGGCGAGGGCCGCATGACCGCGATGCGCGACTACGTCGAAAAACTCGGCGGCGGATTCGTGATGATCGGCGGGATGAATTCCTTCGGTGTCGGCGGCTATTACCGCACTCCGGTCGAGGAGATCCTGCCGGTGAAGCTCAAGGCCCCGGACCAGGAGGAATTCCAATCCTCCGCCCTCGCCCTCGTCATCGACCGTTCCGGCTCGATGGCGGGCCAGAAGATCGAGATCTGCAAGGCCGCCGCCGTCGCCAGCGCCGAGCTGCTCACGAACAAGGATTTCATCGGCGTCTACGCCTTCGACTCCCAGGTCCACGAGATCGTGCCGATGACGAAGGTCACCTCCATCAGCACCATCGCCAGCCAGATCGCCCTGATCGGCTCGGGTGGCGGCACGAACGCCTACCCCGGCATCGTCCGGGCCCGCGAAGAGCTGAACCGGGTGAAGTCGAAGATCAAACACATGATCGTCCTCACCGATGGCCAGACCTCGGGCGAAGGCTATCAGGCGCTCGCCTCGCAGTGCCATGCCGAGGGCATCACCATCTCCACCGTCGCCGTCGGGGCGGGCGCCCAGGTCGGGCTGCTCCAATCCATCGCCGCGGCCGGCGGCGGGCAGAGCTACGTGACGATGGATCCCACCTCCATCGTCCGTATTTTCACCCAGGATACCCTCACCCATACCGGGCGCATGATCCGCGAAGAGGCCTTCGAGCCGAAGCTGGTCGAAAAACATCCCATGCTCCGCGATTGGGAGGATGGCCAGGCCCCGCCCTTGCTCGGCTACGTGAAGACGAACCGGAAGGCGACCGCACAGATTCCGCTCGTCACCGACACGGGAGATCCGCTGCTCGCCCACTGGCGTTTCGGACTGGGGAAAGTCACCGCCTTCACCTCCGACTGCAAATCCCGCTGGGCCGCGCTCTGGGTTTCCGATTGGGAAGGCTACAGCCGACTCTGGTCGCAGATCCTTCGCGAGACCGCCCGCGCTCCGCAGGGGCTCTTCATGGATCTGCGGCTCGAGGAGGAAGGCTCCGAGGTGAAGGTCGCCGTCGATCTCGCCGAAGACGCCGCGACCCGGCGCGACGGAGCCACCGTCGAGGCGGATGTCTTCCATGTGCCTGCCAATGCCCTCGGTTCGACCATGACGACGATCGCCACGCTCACGCTCGGGCAGGAAGGCCCCGGCTGGTATGGCTCGCGTTTCCGCCCCACCGATCCCGGTGTCTACCTCGTGCGCGCCCGTTCCGAATCCCAGATGGTTTCCGCCGGCCACGTCCACAATCCCTCCACCGAGGTCGCGACCGGGCGGATCGACGATGCCTTGCTAAAAGAGGCCTGCAAGATCACCGGCGGCACGTATCTGGAAAACGCCGACTCCCCCCTGGAGCTGACCGGACAAGACGTCGCCCGCTATGTCGAACTCTGGCCCTGGCTGATGTTGGCGTTTCTCGCGGTCTTTCTCATCGATCTCGCGATCCGGCGTTGGGAGAACGTCCTCGGTGTCGTCGATCTCTTCAAGCCGCGGCGGGTGGCCTGAGGTGCCGGCGGGCTCCGCGTCAGGGCTCCGCGGCCGATTCCTCCCCGTCGCGCCATTTCCGGTAAGCCTCGTCGCTCGTCCGCCAGCAGAGGATCATCCCGAGTCCGTCCGACCATGAGACGCCTTTCTCCGTCCGATGGGGAAAGGGGAGGAGATTGAAGAGTGCCCCGAAGACCGCCGCCGCGCAGAAGCTCTGGGT
>JALRFZ010000513.1 GCA_023253615.1 Verrucomicrobiales bacterium
AAGGTCGTCTGCGGCTGCCAGGTCTTGCCGCCGTCGGTGGAAAAGCTCTGGAAAGCCTCCTTCATGCCGCGTGAGAGCATCCAGAGCGTGCCGTCCTGCTTCTCGACGACGGAGTGCTCGTTGAAGCAACTGTCCTTGAAGATGATGCCGCCACGGTAGCGCCAGTGACCGCCTTCGTCGTCGGAGACGAAGACATTCGCGCCTCGCACCGAGTCCAGTTCGCGGTAGCAATCGGCAAAGGGCTTGTCGATGTGCCAGCGCTCCCACAGCGATACGGGCAGGATCCACTCGCCGTTCTGGCGCACGATGGGTTTGTTGAGCGAGGCGCCGAAGCCGATGTAAACCGGCTCCGTCCACACGGGCTTCTCCGCGTCGGGATCGTCGCAGCGGACGAACCAGTTGCTGCAACTGCCGTCGAACATGCCGACCGACTGATGGAAGAACAGCCAGAGCCGTCCCTTGGGATCGCACCAGAAGGAGCCAAGCCTCGTGCCGATCGAGAATTTCCGTGTTTCGGGCCCCGTGCCGGTGGCGACAGTGTAGGAGGCTTCCGGGAACACATCGGTTTTTGAAATGTGGACCTGCGGGTCGATGACGAACACCGGATCGCGCCACGACTTGCCCTGATCATCGCTGTAGCTCGCGAGCAGGTAGGCGTTCGGCCCGTCTTCGCCGCCCGCCCAGCAGGTCCAGAGCCGACCTTTTTTCGTAGACTCCATGCTCGCAGCCATCGCGAAGGGCAGATACTTTTGCCCATAGGCGGGCATCGGATCGAAGATGAGCTTCGGGGTGACATGGATGCTGTTGAGAAGCTCCTGCGTCATCGTGGCGGCGGGCTTTGGTGCGTCAGCAGCGTTTAGCGCGGCCAGCGGCGCGAGCAAGAGGGTGGGGAGAAGTCCAAGGAAAGCGGGGCGGCGGCGTAATGGCGAGTTCATGGTGGGGAATATCGTTCGCAATTTCGATTCTTTGCGGAGAAGTTTTTTCGAGTTCATCCATCGAACGATTTCGCAATGCCAGAGATAGCTTCCGAATTTCCAATCGTCACCACGCCGGTATCGCTGGGGCGTCATGATATTGCGCTGTCGGGCAGGGAACTGTGCTGCGGCATGGTCGACTATTTGGCCACCAACACGAGCTTCAGTGCGGAACCGCTGAACTGGCACAAGCACCCTGGCCATGAGTTGCTGTTCATGATTCGAGGTGCCAGCGGCTACCACTTCGAACAAGGGGAAGAGATGGAACTCGCCGGAGGGCACTTCATGGTCATCCCTCCAGGCACGGCACATCGCGGTGTTCGCGAGATCCGCGAGCCATCCACGGTATGCGCCATCATTCTCGATTCGCGGCGAAAAGGGGAAAAGAATGGTGTCTTCACCACGGGGGAACAAGCTTGGATGCGTTCCGCCTTTTCCGCGGGAATACCCCTGAGTCGTCCCATGACTCCGGCGATGCGCCAGACCGCCAGACGGTTGCACGAAAGTATGGTGCGGCATGGTCAACACTCCGGAGAAGATCACGCCCTGCTTGCCGATCTTCGCCTTCATGCCGCTTCCCTTATCCTCCACGCCGCTCGCGAGATCCTTCAGCATGAACGCGTCTCACCCATCAAAGTCGTCGAGCGGGCCAAATCCTACTTCGTCACGCGCTATGCCGAACCCGTTACCATCGACGCGGTGGCCGAGCACGTGCGATGTGGAAGGACTCGCCTGTATCAGGCATTCAAGAAAGAGACCGGGATGACACCGGTGGACTGGCTCCAACGGCATCGCGTCGGCAAGGCGTTGGAACTCCTCCAGACGACGGACCGCACCCTCATGGACATCGCCTCCGCCGTCGGGCTTACTTCCGCGGCCTACCTCTGCCACATCATCAAACAATACACCGGCCGCACTCCCGGGAGTCACCGGCGGGCCGCGCTAGGGGAGTGATCACGTTACCCTGGGTAAACCGACGTCTCATCCCGCGGAGTGGTCCGGAAAAGCCGGACCTCCGCTCCGTTTGCCCGGTGAAGTCCACGGAGGTCGCCGGGAGCAGAAGGTGGATGGGACGGGCGAGGATGGTGGGTCCATCCTCTTTTCCGCCAACCCCCGACCGCGCCTTCACTTCCCCTTCCCCTTCCCTTTTTCCTTCGCCGCTTCCAGGAGCTCGGCCTCGCGGACGCGACGAAACTCGGCGGAAATCTCCACGGCGCGGGCCCGGTCCTCCCCGTCGTAGTCCCAGAACTCCCGAACCACCGCCTCGGCCTTGGGAAAATGTTCACCGGTGTCGCCGACGCGCGTGCGCAGGTCGGCGAGCCGCTCTTTCAGATCCGCGACGAGCGGCGCGCTGGCGGGATCGTCGTAGAGATTGACGTCTTCACCGGGGTCGGCTTCGAGATCATAGAGTTCCCAGCCGGGCGGGGTCTGGTAGCCGCCCTCGTAGTCGCAACCGTAGAAGTAAATCAGCTTGTGGGTCTTCGTGCGGATGGCGAGATGCCCGGGATTGTCGTGATGGGCCATGTGCATCCAGTAGCGGTAGTAGGCTTCCTCTTTCCAGCCCTCCGGCTCCGCACCGGTCGCGCAGATCGACCGGAAGCTTTTGCCCTGCATGGAGGCCGGGATCTCTGCTCCGGCGATGTCGAGCAAGGTGGGAGCGAAATCGACATTTTCCACGATGGCGTCGCTGCGGGTCCCGGCGGGGATGCTGCCGGGATGGCGGATGAGGAAGGGCATGCGCATGGATTCCTCGTAGGCCCACCGTTTGTCCTGGTAGTCGTGCTCGCCGAGCATGAAACCCTGGTCGGAGGTGTAGATGATCACGGTCTCGTCCATCAGTCCGGCTTCCTCCAGATGGGCGAAGAGCCTCGCGAGATTGTCGTCGATGCCCTTGATGCAGCGGAGGTACTTGCGCAGGTAGGCGTTGTAGGAGAGTCGCTGGATCTCCGCTTCGGAAAGGGCCGCGGGATCGTAGCCGGGCGGGAAATCCTGCGGGAACATGCCGGGCAGATCGACCGCGTAGGAGCGGCGTGGATTGCGTTTGCCGATGGAGGTGCCGATGTGGGGGATCAGCTCTCCCTGATATCCCAGCGTGGCGATGGATCCCGAGCGGGACCGCTTCTCCGGAAGGAGACTCCCGGGCTGCGGGATCTCCGTGTCGGCGAGCCAGTCGTCGTAGCGTGCGGCATGCTCGAAGTAGTCGTGCGGCGCCTTGTAGTGGTGCATCAGGAAGAAGGGCTTGTCCGGATCGCGCTCCGCGAAGAGCCACTCGAGCGAGAGGTCGGTGATGACGTCGGTGCTGTGTTTGCCTTCGAAGGTGACGAGATCCCGGGGCCAGCCTTTCGGGCCGCGCACCTGGAACTCGGGATCGTGATACTTGCCCTGCCCCGGCAGGACACAGTAGTGATCGAAGGCGGCGGGCTCGTGTTTGAGGTGCCACTTGCCTATCATGGCCGTCTCGTAGCCCGCCTTCTTCATTTCGATGGCGAGGTGCTGCTCTGACGGCACGATGCCCCCGCCGAGATCGACGACGCCGTGGACATGGGCATACTGGCCGGTGAGAATGGTTGCGCGGCTCGGCACGCAGATGGCGTTGCCGGCGAAAACATTTTCAAAAAGCATGCCCTCGCGGGCGAGCCGGTCGATCGTCGGGGTGGGGTTCAGTGCCGCGAGCCGTCCGCCATAGGCCCCGATCGCATGGGCGGCGTGATCGTCGGACATGATGTAGAGAATGTTCGGCTTTTTCGACCGGGGCTTCTCCCCGTCGCTCAGAGCGACCGTCGGGGCGAGAGCGAGGATCAGGATCGGAAAAGTGAAAAGCCGGAAGCGGGCCGCGAGCGGGAGGATCGTCATGAGACAAGCGTAGCCCCTCAGGCGATTTCCGTCTTGTGACGGGAGGACTTTGTCTGGTATCCATCGGACATGCCAGGCTCTTCCTCACGTCTCCTCCGCGCTCCGGTGGCGCAGACCCTTTGCGCGCTTTTCGATCACCTCCCCGACACTTGTTTTTTCGTCAAGGACGCCGCGAGCCGGTTCGTCCACGTCAACCGCGCCTTGCTGGATCGCCTTGGAATGCGCGAGGTGTCCGAGATCGCCGGGACCACGGATCACGACCGCTACCCGCCCCACATCGCCCGGCAGCTCGTCGAGGGAGACCGGCTCGTCATGATGTCCCGGGAGCCGATCGTGGCGAAGGCCGAGGTTCTCTTCGACCGCGGGGGCATCCTCGAATGGTTTTCCACGACCAAATACCCCGTGACCGACGGAACGAAGGTTCTCGGCATCGCGGGGATCACGAGACGGTGTGGCGGGGGACCGATCCGCGACCCGGCGAACCATGGCGCGGCCAAGGCGATCGACCTCGTGAGCCGCGATCCGAAACGCTGTTGGAGCGTGGAGGCACTGGCCTCGGCGGCGGGTCTTTCCGCGCGCCAACTGCATCGCCAGTTTCTCGCTGAGGTCGGGATGGGACCGCGGGACTTTGTCCTCAAAACCCGCCTGCACGCGGCCGCGGGCGAGTTGAGGCGCCGCGGCGTCCCCATCGTCGAGATCGCGTCCGCATACGGCTTTTGCGACCAGAGTGCCTTCACCCGCCAGTTCCGGCGGATTCTCGGCACCACTCCGGCACTCTACCGGTCGGGTCACCCTTCAGGATCCCAATGGGGCGGCGTGTAGAAAAATCAAGCCGAAGGCGGTAAATCCCCCGTCACTGTCCCGCCTGCCGCTGCGCCACCAGCCACTCCATGGCCATCAGCTCGCCATCGGTATGGAGATGGCGGGTGTATTGGCGTAGTTCGGACTCGGTCAGGGTGGGAAGCAATTCCGCGTGGCTTTGGATCGTGGACTTGATGCGGGCAATCTGCTCGTCCATCTCCGCCAGTCGCTCGAGGACAAGACGCTTGTCGCCTGGAACAAACTCGAAGACGTCCAACTGCTTGAGCAGCTTGCGCTCCATGGAGACGCTGATGAGCTGGGTGATGAGAATGTCGCGATCACCACGTCCGCCCACCAGCGCGGCGGCCTTCATTCCGGAGAGCCCCAACTCCTCTGCCGCGGCGCGATCCCCACGTTTCTCGGCGGCGATCATCGCCTCCCCGATTCCGTTGCTGAGCCGGCTCAGTTGACCCGTCAGAACCGGCACCTGGGACATGCCCAGCCATTCGGCCTCCAAGCCTTGATAGCCCGCGCTCTGATACGCATCAGTGAAGCCTGACTGCCACGACTCCCGGTAGTCGTTCAGACGGGTCGATTCTAGCGCCGCGAGTTCCTCCAACGCTCCGTCGATCTCCCCGGCCTCGAGGTTCGATTTCGCCGCGAACAGATACCCCAGCGAATTCCCCGGATCGTTTTCCTTCAACCGCCCGATCCATTCCCCCGCCTCCGGATTTTCCCCCCGGTGAAGAATCATCGCCGCCGCCACCCCGGGATCATCGGGAAAGCGTTCCGCCGCTTCATCGAGCCACTCGTCGCTGTCTTCACCGAGCATTGCGGCGACGATCAAACTCGACGCATCCCGTCCACGCGACTCGACATAACGCTCGATTTGCTCCGGCGTGAGTTTGGCAAATTCCCCGTCCAGCATCCGCTGCAGGAACTCCGGAGGCTGACCCGCCGTGACCGCAGGGTTCCCGGCCGTCAGCCCGACCTTCGGCGTCCCTGCCGGTCCGGGCATGGCGGCCCGCTCCTGCTTCGGGGTGCCGGTGGACGGCCAGAAGAAAAACGCCGCCAGTGCGGCGACACCCGCAACGGAAAGGGCCAGATCGATGCGAGGCGGTTGGTTCATGACCCCAATGGCGCACGGGCGTAAGCGTTTCGTTTGTGATCTCCGCAGAGAGACCTTGTTTCCACCGTTTCGTCCTCCCCTCCACCTTCACGATGAAATCGGGGGAAGCGGCCGCAAAACGGCAGGGCTGTGAGGGTGGTTTTCATTGAAGTGGCGATTCGCCAGCATGGAGCGGCTCGACGCGAATGTCGTCGAACCACGAAGCGAGAGGCTGGTGACTTTTCCCGCCCGGCTGGAGGCCGATGTCGTTTTTCGGCACGTCACCGCAGAGCGTGGTGTAGGTGAGAGCCGGCTTGCCGTCGAGCATGACCCGAAGTTCCTTGCCGCGCACTTCCAGGACAAGGGAGTGCCATGCGTCGGGGGCGATCGGAATCTTCCCGGTCTTTGCATAGAAGAATTTGCGATTCCATGTTCCCTTGGCTTTCAGTGCCTCCGCTTCAGGTGAGCCTTTTGGATGCAAAACGTCGTTGTCCCATGCGGTGATGCCGTCGGTGCGGATGTGCAGGCCTGCGATATTGAAGTTCCGCTCCACGATGGGATTGGGTCCGCCGATGCTGATGCCGATCTGACCCCCGGCAGCCAGTTTGAAGCGGCAGCGGAGACGAATGTCGGTCCCGCTGATGGCGCGGCGCAGTCCAGGGGGATGTTTCTCCTCCGGGAAACACCGACCGCGCAACGCCCCGTCCACGATCTGCCACCATTCAGGCCGTGCGTCCTTGCCACTCACGGTCTTTCCGAGCGGATGTTTGGCATCGATGCCGGTAGCGAGAAATCCATAGGGCCACCAGTTCACGGCAAAGGCAGCCGCATCCGAGAAGTCATCGCTCCACGAGGAAGGAACGGGAGCGTTGTCAGCGGCGTGCAGCGCGGACGGCGGCGCGAGCAGCAGTGCGGCGAGAGCCTGCCGAAGGACGGCAGCCTGCCGGGCTGATTTCAAATGGCGGCGGGCAAAGGTGAGGATGGGTTTCACGGCCGGAACAGTCCCTGGTTGCTTCTATTTCGCCTTCTTGGTTTTTTTCGTGGCAACGACGCGGGGTTGCACCGGGTTTGACTTCATGAAGACCTCGCGGCGCTGGTTGATGGCGATGGATTGCGCGGCGGTCTTTTGGCGCAGTTCGGCGAGGATGACGGCGTGTTCCGGATCGGCGGCAAGATTTCGTTGCTCGGCGGGATCGGCCTGGAGGTCGAAGAGCATTTCGAACCCGGGAGCGCGGCCATTGAAATCAACATCCGCCTCCTTGAAGCTCATTTTGCCATCGTAGAAACGGATGTATTTCCAGCGCTGCGTGCGGATGCCTTCCTGGAAGGGATTGTCCCGCATCGTGAAAAGGCTTTCGAGGAACAGCTCGTCCCGCCAGGGCGTGTCCCGGCCTTCCACGAGCGGTCGCAGGCTGCGGCCTTCCATCCCCGGGGGGGGCTCGATGCCGGCGTAGTCGAGGATGGTGCGGGTGTAGTCGAGACTGGAGACGAGGTGCTCGAGCTGGCGTCCACGCTGCTCCCGCGGGGTGCGCGGATCATGGACGAGGCAGGGGATCTTGGCGCTGAGATCCAGCAGCAGTTCCTTGCCGCCCATGCCGTATTCACCCATGATGAGGCCGTGGTCGCTGCCGAAGAGGATGATGGTGTTGTGATCGAGTCCGCGCTTTTTCAAGTCCGCCAGCAGGCCGCCGATGACGTGATCGAGGCCTGTGATGGTTTGATGATACCGGATGTGATGTTCGCGACAGGTGGCGAGGTCGTAGTTGTAGGGGTAGGTCTGGTTCCGGCGGCCCTTGTCCTGATCCATGATGAATTGCGGGATGAAGAGGTAGGGATCGGTGCAGGTGGCGGCAGGCAAGGGGATGTTGATGTCGCGATAAAGCGTGTCGTAGAAGAGGCTGCCTTTCAGTTTGGGATTCTCACTGGCCGGGCGTGTCATCCGGTTCCACCCGGGGTATTCGCTGAACATCGAGGTGGTCTGCGAGCCGTGCGGCACATTGAAGCTCACCGAGAGGCAGAACGGTTTGTCGGCCGGAGCGGAGTCGAGAAACTTCGTCATCGCCTCGCCCATGATCGG
>JALRFZ010000567.1 GCA_023253615.1 Verrucomicrobiales bacterium
GATCCTCGACCAGGGCGACGAACGTCTGATCCAGCCCCGGACAGAGCAGATGCCGCATCTTCCAGAAGTGGTTGTCGTGTGTGTCCCAGGCGCTCTGCAGGTGGTGGAAGTCGTCCCAGAAGACCGTGACGAACCGGCCTCCGGCCTCGATCACCCGCCGTGCCGCGAGCGTCGCCTGGCCGAAGAGGTGCATGCCGTAGCGGTCACGCATCGCGGCCGGCTCCCGCTCGAGGTCGAGCGCCTCACGGGTGCGACCGGACAGCAGCAGTTCGAATGCCTGCCGGTGGCGAATGCAGCCGGGGAATCCCCGACGAGATGCACGGGGAGATCGTCGGCGTAGTCGAGTGCCTCGCGCAATTCATGACCGATGAGCAGGCCCGAGACGAAACTCCGCACCTCCGAAGGCGCGAGCCGGTCCGCGAGCATGTGGGTGCGGCCGAGGAAAAGCTGATGGAGGAGTCCGCCCGGTAGCGACGATGCCTCGAGGCCGCGGGCAAAGGCTTTGCTCCCGGGATCGGCGGGCGTGCCGTCGCCGCTGATGAGGCTGCCGTGGGTGAGCCGCTCGTAGGCTTCGCCCGTCAGCCAGGTGCGGAAGCCGCGGATCGCGCCATCCTGACAAATCACCCATTTCGAATGTGTGCCCGGCAGGCAGACGACCGCGCCTTCGCGGGGCAGCGATCCGAGCAGTCCCGCGATCTGCGTTTCCTCGCCGCGCATCACGTCCGTGGTGTGGTTGTCAGGATCATCGCATCGCACCCCGGGCACGATGAGAACTTCACCGAAGCTCTCGCATGGCACCGCGACCATGGCCGCGGCGAGATCGGCCACCGAGCAGGGTGCTGACACATAGGGCACCTCGACCCAGCCCTCGCGGGCGCCGATCATGCCGCTCATGAGGACGCGAGCGTCGGGATGGGTGTGTTTCCAGGCGGCACAGTGCAAGGCGAGGATGGCGTCGCAGTCGCGTCCATCGAGGTGGCGGATACCGTCGGGAGATGCGGTCGAGGCGACGACTTTTCCCTCCACGACCAGTTTGGCGCGGAAATGGGTCGAGCCCCAATCGACGGCGATGAGGGGAGGAAGGTCTTTCATGGAGCAGGAGCGGTTCGTTTTCCCTCGTCGACAAACGAGATCGCCTGATCCAGCCACGCGGCCGGAGGCGGGCTGTGGCCGTGGCCGGGGATCTCGAAAACACGTGCGTGGGCAAAACCTTCTTTCTGAAAACCGTTTTCGAAAGCACCGAGGGTATTGGCCCGGTTGAAATCCGTTTCGCCGGTGACGAGGGCGAAGCGGCAGTGTTTTTTCACGAGCGGCAGGAGGTCCTCGTCGGGCAGATAGCTGAGTCCGTAGACCTTGCCGTCGGGCGCGGTGACATCGGTGTAGAAGTTCACGCCCATGCAGCAGATCGTGCCGCTGAACATCTCGCCCCAGGCGACTCCGAGCATGCTCGCGACGCGGCTGCCGCCGGAAAAGCCCGAGACATAGACGCGGCGTCCGTCGATGGGCAGTTGTAGGCGGACGTTGTGGTTCGCATCGACGGCGAGGCGGATGCGATCGAAGAGGTTGCGCGGATTGCCCGATCGGTTCGCCCCAATGAAGACGAGTTGGTGTTTGGTCAGGATTTTCTCCCACTCCTCCGGGATCTGCGGCGTGTCCCCGGCGTGGATCCAGATGAAAAGCCCGAGCGGGGATTTTCCATCCCAATCCCCGGGCAGGAGGATGCGGTAGCTCTCCTTCGCGACATCGTAGGCCGGCGGATCCTCCGCGGCCATGAGCCGGTAACGGACCTGGATCGGATCGGCCGATTGCGGCGGAGATTCGCGGAATCGCACCGTGCTCCAGACGCCGGGCTCGAGCTCCGGCAAAGGGCGATCCGGCGACGCCGCTTCCTGCCCGTGGAGGGCGGTAGCGAGGAGCAGGGCGGAGATGAGGCCGGAAAGCGCTTTCACCGGGCCAGCAAACCCGTTTTTCCCGGCCATGGCAAGCCGGGCGTCGGTAAGGGCGCGGTTGCGCTCGAAAATCCCGCATCCGGAACACAGGCCGCAGTGTAATATCGAAAACTCATTTTCATTGATCGATGGCCGTTTCCCCATCCCTTTCACTTCCCGGCACCCTTGCGAAAGGTCTCGCGGCGCTGGCCCTTGTCCTTTCGTTCGCATCGTGGATGGATGGTCAGGAGGCTTCGGTGAAAGAAGATGGCGTCCTTCCCGCGCCCGTCAGCGAGGAAGACTACAGCGCGTTGAAATCCAGTTCGCCCTTTCTCCGCTCGCTCGATCTTTCGCAGACGCTCAGGCTCACCGGAGTCGCGCGGATCGAGGGGCAGCTCTACGCGACCTTGGTCGACCGCGAATCGAAAAAGACCCATCTCGTTTCCCAGGCGGCGAATCCGGAAGGTTGGCGCATGGTCGCGGTCGGGGGCAATCAGGGCGATCTGACCACCGTCACCGCCGAGATCGCGATGGCGAGCGGCGAGGTCTTTGCGGTGCGATATGACGAGCAGCAGATCAGCCCGCCCGAGCCGCGTCCGGGCGGTCCCGGTGGGGGAGGGGAGATCCGGCGCGATGCCAACGGCCGCCCCCTCTACACGAATTTCCGCGAGGGTATCTCCGGCGATGGTTTCCGCGGCCCTCCGCCTCCGGAGATGGTGGCCAAGCTCGAGCGCCTCGACGACCAGACCCGCGAGCGTCTCATCCAGGGCATCCGCGAATATCGCGACAAGAATCCCAACGTCAGCAGCGAGGAAAGGCAAAAGCTCTTCTCGCGCATGGTGGACGAGGAATTGCGTCGGAGGAGGTGAATTGATCTTACGGCTGATCCCGCGCACTGATCGCGCCATTTTCCCGTCTCGACATCGCGGGGAAAAAATGAGATGCACGCCCCATGCAAAGGAACCGTTTTCTCTCTGCCCGGACCGCTCCGGGCATCGCTCTCGCCGTGGCCTCGGCCTCGATCTTTTACCTCTCCCAACGTCCGGAACCCGCCCCGACGCCCGCGCCGGAGTCGGCGACGACCGGCTGGACGATCGGCCCCGACCCTCTGAAGCTCCCCGCCGGGATGCCGGCGATGGGGAACCAGCACGGCGACGTCGCGATCGCTTCGAACGGCGACATTTACGTCAGCCTCATGCAGGGTCTCCGCTCGGGCGTGCAGGTGTATGCCGCCGACGGCACCTACCTGCGCAACGTGAAAAACGCCCCGACGGATTTCCACGGATTCGTCATTCACAAAGGGGCAGACGGTGAATTCATCTACGGGCCCCAGCTCGGCGCCGGCAAGATCGTGAAACTCACCCTCGGGGGCGAGGTCGTGATGACCATCCCGGGTGACGCCATTCCCAGGGAACACTGGCAGGTGAATCCCAAGAACCAGCAGGCCGCGCTGCGCCTCACCGGCTGCACCGTGGCACCGAACGGAGACATCTTCGTCACCGACGGCTACGCCTCCGACCGCGTCCACCGTTTCAATGCGAAAGGCGAATACCTCGCGACCTTTGGTGGCAAAGCGGCGCCCTACAACTTCAAGACGCTGCACAAGATCGCGATCGACACGCGCTTCGATCCTCCCCGTCTCGTCGGCACGGACCGCGCCAACAACCGCGTCGTGCATCTCTCGCTCGAGGGTGAACTGATCGGCGAGATCGCGAACGATCTTCTCATGCCCGCCGCCGCGGTGGTGCAGGGCGATCTGCTCGCAGTGGGCGAGATCAAGGGGCGCGTCACGATCTTCGACAAGGAGAACCGCGTCGTCGCCCGTCTCGGTGAAAACACGAATCCGCAGGAAGTCGGCACGAACAAGATCGAGCCCGCGCAGTGGAAACCCGGCGTGGTCAACGCCCCCCACGGCGTCGCTTTCAACGCGGCCGGGGATCTTTTCGTCTCCGAATACAGCGTGCATGGACGGGTGCTGAAATTCGCGAAGGCCGCCGCCGTGGCGCTGCGCTGAGAGAGTTTGGCTGCCACTCTTGTTGCGTCATTCCAGGCTGGGGCCGGGATTCGACCGAAGTCGAAACCACGTTGAGCCGAAGGAGTGATTGACGCACCTCCCCGGATGCGACAGGATGCGCCGATCCGGGCCGCTCCGGACAACCGATTTGTTTTTTGACATGACTGCAACCGCTTCTTCCCTCGATCACGGCCCCTGGTGGCGCGCCCTCACCCCCTATCACTGGTTCGTTTTCGCGATGGCCTCGCTCGCGTGGCTCTTCGATTGTTTCGACCAGCAGATCTTCATCCTCTACCGGAACGATGCCCTGAAAAACCTGCTGCCCGAAGGCACCGATCCGACCGTGGTGAAGAAGTTCGGCGGCTACGCGACCTCGATCTTCGTGGCGGGCTGGGCCACGGGCGGCCTCATCTTCGGATCGCTCGGCGACAAGTTCGGACGGGCGAAAATGCTGACGCTGACGGTGCTGCTCTACTCCGTCTTCACCGGTCTCTCGGCCCTTTCGCAGGGGTGGATTGATTTCGCGGTTTATCGTTTTGTGACCGGTCTTGGCGTCGGCGGTGTCTTCGGTCTCGCCGTGGCCTTGGTCGCCGACACCCTGCCCGATCACGCCCGCACCGGGGCCCTCGGACTGCTCCAGGCTCTCTCGGCCGCGGGCAACATCGCCGCGGGTCTCATGAGCATGTGGATCGGCACGCTCATCAAGGGCGGCACCCTGGATCCCGCGACGGCCTGGAAATGGGCCTTCCTCATGGGAGCGATCCCGGCTTTCCTCTGCGTCTTCATCCAGGTGCGTCTGAAAGAACCCGAGAAGTGGGTGCTGGCCCACGCCCAGAGCAAGGTCAGCGGCAAGGGGATGGGATCCTACCGCAGCCTCCTCGGCGAAGCCCGCTGGCGCAAACCCGCGCTGCTCGGGATGATGCTCTGCATCTCCGGCGTGATCGGCCTCTGGGGGATCGGCTTTTTCTCCCCCGAACTCGTCACCGACGTGATCACGAATTCCCTCCGCGAGAAAGGCATCGCCGATACCGAGATCACGAGCCAGGTGAACCACTGGCGCGGCATCAACGGGATCGTGCAGAATCTCGGGTCCTTCTTCGGCATGATGGCCTTCGCCTGGCTCGCCCAGCGCACCGGACGCAAGCCCGCCTTCGCCCTCGCGTTCGTCGGTGCGATGGCCGCGACCTGGAGCTACTTCCAGTTTTTCAGCGGTGTCGGCGACATCTGGATGAGCGCGGTGATGGGTTTCTTCCAGCTCGCCCTCTTCGGTGGTTTCGCGATCTACCTGCCCGAGCTCTTCCCCACCCGCCTGCGCAGCACGGGCACGAGTTTCTGCTATAACGTGGGGCGCTTCCTCGCGGCGAGCGGTCCGTTCACGCTGGGTCTTCTGCAGCAGGGACTCGCCGCCGGTGCCACGACGCCCGAGGCGAAACTCGCGGCCTTCCGCGAGGCCTGCCAATGGATGAGCCTCATTTTCCTCGTCGGCCTCGTCGCCCTCTTCTTCCTCCATGAGACGAAGGGCAAGCCCCTGCCGGAAGATCATTGAAACCGAATGGTGAACACTTCCGTCTGGAGAGGAATCCATTTGTTCTCATGAGATTCCTCTCCTTCTCCCGGCTGCTGTTTCTCCTTGCGTTGTCCGCCCTCGTCCTGCACGCGCGCGGGCAGAACGTTGTCTCCCGTCTCGAACAGGCGAGCGATGCACAGATCCAGGCCCTGCTCCCGCGCTTTCCCGGCGCGGACGCGAATCGCGACGGCACCCTGACGCGCGAGGAGGCGATCGCCTTCGCCCGCACCGCCATGGGGGGCGCGAGTCCCGGCAAGGGCGGCAAGGGGCAGCCGGCACCCGCGCCGACCGAAGAGGATGTGTCCTACGGTCCGCACGAACGGAACGTGCTCGATTTCTGGAAAGCGGAGGGGGAGGGCGCGCGCCCTCTCGTGATCTTCATCCACGGCGGAGGGTTCACCGGCGGTGACAAATCCAAATGGCGCGAGGGCGGCGAAATCCCGCGTCTCCTCGAAAACGGCATCTCCTGTGCCGCGATCAACTATCGTTTTCGGAAGGACGCGCCGATCCAGGAGATCCTGCGCGATGGAGCCCGGGCCGTGCAATTCCTCCGCACCAAGGCCGATGCCTGGAGCCTCGACAAGACGCGTTTCGCCGGTTTCGGCGGCTCGGCGGGCGCGGGCACCTCGCTCTGGCTCGCGACCCGCGATGATCTCGCCGATCCGCCATCGGAAGATCCGGTGCTGAGGGAATCTTCCCGCCTCCAGGCCGCGGTGCTCGTCGCGACCCAGGCGACCTACGATCTCACGAAATGGGAAAGTTTTCTCGGCCCCGCCGATCCCGCGTGGTGGACCTCACCCAACGAGGCGGCGGAATTCTATCATTTTACCGAACACGCCGATCTCGCGAAGCCCCAGGCCCTGCCGGTTCTCAAGGAATGCGACATGCTCGCCTGGATCTCGGAAGGCGATGGCCCGGTCTTTGTAAACAACCGCGGACCGGAAGGCCCCTCGATGAACCGGAATCATTACCTCCACCATCCCGAGCACGCCCGCCAGATCGAGAGGGCCTGCGAGGCGGCCGGGGTGAAGTGCCTCCTCGCCGGGGAAGGGGGGAATGATCCCATCGCCTTCCTGATCGAGACCTTCAGGGGAGTCGAGGCGGAGTGAGGCGCGGTGGCGCGGGGCGGAAGTGCATTCCGCCCCGCGGGAGAAGGACCCGGAGGTAACTCACTGGTTCAGCACGTCCTTTTTGGTGCTCGCGACGATCGTCATGATCTCGCCGATGGTCTTGTCATCGAGCTTCAACTCTTTCAGGGTCGCCTGGAGGTTCTCGGCGATGGCGGCGAAGTCCTCCTCGCGCAGATCGAGGTTTTCGTGGGCCTTGCGCATGTCCTTGCCGGTCCACGGAGTGGGAGCGCCGAGCGCGGCGGCGAGGAATTCCTTCTGCTTCGTGTGCTGGCGCTTCATGTTCGTGTCCTCGAAGAAGTGGTTCACCCGCTCGTCGGCGAGGACTTTCACGTAGAAAAGGTCGACCGCGGCATTCAGCGCCGCCTTGCCGCCGATGCGCTGGTAAAGGCTCGCGGCACGCTCGTCCTGGAACTTCTTCTGGTTCGCCTCCGAGCAGAAGCCGTAGGTGACGCCCTCGTATTCGACATTCAGCCCGGCCTTGGCGGGACCTCCGGTATAGAAGCACTTGAGAGTGGCACTCTCGTCCGCACGGGCGGTGACGATGGCGAGCGTGAGGACGGCGAGGGCCTTGAGGATCGTGGATCGGGTCATTTCTGATTCTGGGGGTTGTGGATTCCGGCTGGGGTGGATTTGCGGACCGGGCCGCAAAAAGGACTTGAAAAAAGATGTAAATGAAATACAGCTTTAATCATGGAAGTCAAGCCCTCTCCGTTTTCGTCCGGTTCCCGGTCCGTGGCCGTGCTCGTGGCCCTTTTTTCCATCATCGTCGGAGGTGGTTTCCTGATGGAGCGTGCCGGGGGTGAGGAGGTTCCCGCGACGACCGCGACTCCGGAAGCGGTGCCGGAGAATCTGCCCCGCTCCATCGAGGAGGCGCGCGGGCGGGCCCGCTGGGTGCATGAGATCATCCACGGGGCGCTGCAGGTGATGCACCGCGACTTTTTCGACGAGGATGCCGTGGAG
>JALRFZ010000225.1 GCA_023253615.1 Verrucomicrobiales bacterium
GTTTTCACCGTCACCGCCACGAAGCCGCGGGGATAGGTCGTCAGCTCGGGCGTGGCTTCGGTGTAAGGGAGGGGCTGGATCCAGACACGGCCGACGGGGAGCTTGGTGAGAACGGCATTGCCGAACAGCCCGCCTTCGAAATGCTGGGTGGGACCGTAATAGACGTCGAGACCCGTCAGCCTGCCCAGCTCCTCCGCCTGGTGGACCTGACCGGACCGGCGCACCATCACGTCGACTTCCTGCAGGGCGACGATGTCGGGATCGACCGCCTTGATCACCGCGGCGAGCCGCTCGAGATCGTAGACTCCGTCGTTGCCTTGACCGTAGTGGATGTTGTAACAGAGGACACGCAGTTCCCCGTCACCGGCGGAAGCGGGGGAAGAGGTCAGCATGGCGGCGGCGATCGTGGCGAGGAGTCGTTTCATTTGGAAAAGAAGGGGAAAAGGATCCGGAGTTGTTCTTTGGACGGGCGCGATCCGTATTCGCAGAGTTCGAAGGCCTCGGCATGCTTCACCGCCGCGCCGGCCTCTTCGCCATACCATTCGAGCAAGGTGGCGCGGTGTTTGTCGGCGATGGCCCCGTGGCGGTTCGACCAGCTTTTCTTGAGAAAATCGAGCCGCCTCACCGGATCATCCCCGAAGCGCCGCCCCCGCGTCGTCGCATCCCCGAGTGCGCCGCCTTCGTAGACCTGGGACTCGAGGGCGTCGATCGCCTTCACTTTCTCCTCGAAGACATCGTCGATCGAGACCGCGAGCGTCGGGGTGAAGGGGTAGGGTTTGGTGAAATTGTCAGGAAAGAAAAAGAAGGCCGGATTCTTCTTCATCGAGGGCACGTCGGGACAAAAATACGGGACCATCACCATGAAGGCCGCGTCCTGCACGAGCAGGCCGACATTCCGGTGATCGGGATGGTAGTCGTAGGGACGATGGGAAAAGACGAGGTCGGCATCCCACTCGCGGATGAGGCGGACGATCGTCTTGCGGTTCTCCAGGGTCGGGAGCAGCTCGCCGTCATGGATGTCGAGCACCTCCACGGTGGTGCCCATGCGTTTGGCGGCCTCCTGCACCTCGGCGGTGCGGCGTTGCGCGAGTTCACCGCCCGACATGCCCCAGTGTCCGATGTCGCCGTTGGTGCAGGCGACGAGTTTCACCTGGTGTCCCATTTTCGTCCATTTGATGGCACAGCCGCCGATCTGGAATTCCGGATCATCAGGGTGCGCCCCAAAGGCGATGATGCGCAGGGGCTTCGCGGGAGGCGCGGCGGTCTCCTGGGCGGCCAGAGGTGCCGCGGCGGCGAAAAGTGTGAGGGCAAGAACAAGTAAACGGTCCATCCCCGGATCGTTTTCCATTCCCCGCCGGAACGGAAGCGCAAAAGAACGCCATGCGGGGACGCGATGCCGTCACGCCCCACGCCGGTCACTCGAGCACGAGCGGGATCGTCATCGCGAGATCGGCATCGACGATTTTGAAGGAGCACGCCGAGAACTTCGGCTTCCCCTTCGGGATCTCGGTGATCACCGAAAAAGCAAGCGGCTCCTTCGGCATGCCGAGGAAATTGCGGTCGAGCTCGCCGTTGCCGTTGAGATCCTGGATCACGGCGATGGCGTAGGTGCCGGGCTTGAGACCCTCGATCGTCGCATTGACGTCGTCGGCCGAGGTCAGGGGGATCTTCGGCGAGATCGGCATCGGGTCGGCGGTGAACGATGCCTCCGAGTCGTAGAGGCCGATGAGGAGATTCCCCTTCGCGCCGGGGATGTTCGTGACCGTCACCGTCAGCGAGTAGACTTTGTCCTGCCCCAGGCCCGAT
>JALRFZ010000659.1 GCA_023253615.1 Verrucomicrobiales bacterium
TGGAGCGATCTCGAGTCTCTTCGAGCGGCAGAAATCCACCGCTCCGGTGGGCTCACTTGCTCCGAACGAATACGGGCTCTACGACGTGCGCGGCAATGTGTGGGAATGGGTGAGCGACTGGTATTCCCAGACCATCGTCACCCGCATCCAGAAAGACGGCGCCACCCCGAATCCCGAATGGGTCGGCACCGATCGCAAGGTGCTCCGCGGTGGCGCCTGGAACCGGTCGGGTCAATTCGATCTCGCCGTCGGCAACCGCATGGGCGCGAGCCCCTCATCGAAGGATCGTTACGACGTCGGCTTCCGCGTGGTGTTGATGCGGGATTGAGGGGGGCTTTTTCACTCCACCACAAACCCCTCCGTCACCAGGGGAGGGACGACCGCCCCCGGTTTGAAGTGGAAAACCCGCTGGGCCTGTCCGGCCGGATCTTCGGCGGCGTAGATCGCGACTTCGACCCTTGGAGCCCCTTCGCGGGCCCCCTCGGGGAGCAGCTTGGTCTCGATGCGCACCTGGTTGCTGCCGCGCTTCACTCCGCCCATGACGAGTTCGCTCGCCTTCACGTTCTTGAAAGTGCCGGTGAGGTGGCCGTTGACGTGGATCTTCACCTCGTGCCCGGTCGCGTCGATCCACGCCTCGGCGACGTAGGCGGGTGTCTCGACCGGCTGCGGGAGCGGCGGGAGGTAGGGCGCGGGCTGGAATTCCTCGCCGCGGAGAAAGGAGAAATCGCTGTTGCGGATCTGCAGGAGGATCTCGCCGTCGTTGCCGATCTTCACGATGCGGAGGTTGTCGAACTTCCATTTGCCCTCCTCGCGGAGAAAGTGGAGCACGAGGAGGTTGTCCGACAAGGCCGTGCCGGGCTCACCGCCGAAGTTCGCCTTGCCGAAGTAGGTGGAGGTGGCGGTGTCGCCGGTGGAGAGCACGCCGAGGGCGATGAGTCCCCCGAGCTGGGGCGCGGACACGGGATCATCGAAGAGCGCCTGGGGAAAGACGAGCTTTTGCGAGACGATGCGGTTGCGGGTTTCGATCTGACGGGAAAAGGCGGTGGTCTGCTCCCACAGCGTCAGGTCGCCGCCGTCCATCGCGCGCCGCCAGGCCTCGTAGGCGGATTCGAGCGAGACGCGGATCGAGTTGTCCGGCCGGGCGGCCGGCAGGTTTTCCGACTGGGCCGCGGCAGGGCGGGGGAGGAGAAAGAGCGCTGCGGTCGCCAGGAGGAGGGAACGGGGGAATTGCATCCGGCCATGATACCACGGACGGATCAGGTTGCCCAAGAGGAGATTCATCCTCCGAAGAAGCCCGTTCGACGACTTCAGGCTTGAATTCGCGGGCGCGGACCTGTATCTCGGAACCGCGCGGGAGCCAGGCATGAAAAAGGGATTCCAATGGGTGAATGATCGGGAAAAGCTCCTCCTCGGGCGGGCTCACCGGGTCGTGTACAAAACCCTCGAAGGGGGAGGAGAGCTCGCCCTTCACTTTTACCTGCCCAAGGATTTCCGCGAGGGATCACCCCGGACCACCTTGCTGTTTTTCCACGGTGGCGCCTGGGATCGAGGCAGCGTCGTGCAGTTCGCCCCTCAGGCGCTCTACTACGTGGAGCGCGGCGCCATCGGCGTGCTCGCGGAATATCGCCATGCCGCCTCGCATCCGGGATCGCGGCCCTCGCAGTCGTATCAGGATGGACGTGCCGCGGTGCGCTATCTCCGCCAGCAGGCGGGCGAGCTGAATCTCGATCCGGCCCGGATCGTCGTGGTCGGCGGGGCCGCGGGCGGCAACATCGCGGGTGCGTTGGCCCTCGGCGCGCCGCTCTCGAAGGCGGAGGCGTCCTTCAAGCCGGCGGAGTCGCGTCCCGATGGGGCGATCCTCCTCAGCACGATCTTCGAGGTGGTGAAAGGTGGTCTCGGATATCCGGCCTGCGGGGGTGCCCCCGAGGCGAAGCTCGTCTCGCTTTCGCGCTATCACGAGAGCGCTTGTCCGCCGATGCTGGTGGTACACGGCAACGCTGATCGCCTCGTGCCCGTGGAGGAGGCGACCGCCTTCGCCGCCCGGCTCGGGCGGAAAAAGGTGCCGCATCGCCTCGTCGAATTCGAGGGGCGAGACCGCGATTTCTTCAATCTCAATGTCGATCCGGTCTCCTACGAAGCCGTCCTCGCGGAGATCGACCAGTTTCTCGACGAGCACGGACTCCTGAAACACGATCCCTCTCACGAAGGGCCGCACGTGATCTCGCGCCGGGAGTCGGATTTTTGAGACTTCGGGAACCTGCCGACCGGGGAAAAGCGGGGGGGGGGGGGTTACTCGCGGATCTCCTTCTGGGTCTTCGCGTCGGCGACGACGACCTGCTCGCGGTGGTAGGAGGCGTCGCTGCGGAAGGTGAGTCGGGCGTTGTGGCGGCGCTCCAGCTCCGCGAAGAGTTCGCCATCATGGGTGCGGAGGCGCTCCATCACGTCGGGATTGACGATGACGAGGAGTTCGCGGCCCGGCGCTTCGCTCTTGCCGAGGATGGAGTTGAGGCGGCGCTGCAGCTCCACGCTCATGGATTCGGCGCTCTTCACCATGCCGCGGCCCTGGCAGTGGTGGCAGGGCTCGTTGACGGTGATGTTGAGGCTTTCGTGGAGGCGCTGGCGCGTCATTTCCATGAGGCCGAGCGGCGAGATCTGCAGGATCTGCGTCTTCGCCTTGTCGTGCTTGAGGCGTTCCTTCATCGCCTTGTAGACGGCCATCTGGTCGCGGCGCGACTTCATGTCGATGAAGTCGATGACGAGGAGACCGCCGATGTTGCGGAGGCGGACCTGGCGGGCGACTTCCTCGGCGGCCTCGATGTTGGTCTGCAGGATCATCTTGTCCTGGGTCTTGGCGCGCCCGGTGTTGACGTCGATGGCGATCAGGGCCTCGGTCTCGTCGATGACGAGGTATCCGCCGCTGGGCAGCCAGACCTGGCGGTAGAAGGCGTCGTCGATCTGGCGCTGGATGCCGAGCTTCTCGAAGATGGGCGTGGTCGTCAGGTAATATTGGATGCGCTTGCGGGAACGCCGCGAGATCACGCCGATGAGATCCTTCATGCGCTCGGCGGCGGCCTGGTCGTCGCAGAGGACTTCGTCGATCTCGTCGGTGAGGAAATCACGCACGGTGCGCTCGATGAGATCGGGCTCCTTGAAAACGCAGGTGGGGGCCTTGTTCGTGGAGGCCTTCTCCTCGATCTCGCGCCACTGGTCGACGAGGATGGCGAGGTCGCGGACGAAGTAGCGCACCTTCTGGCCGGCGGAGACGGTGCGGAGGATCACGCCCATCTTTTCCGGAATGGTGAGCTTGTCGCTCATGATCTTGCGGAGGCGGGTGCGCTCCTTGGGATCCTCGATCTTGCGGGAAATCCCGAGTTGGTCGTTGCGCGGCATCAGCACCATGTACCGGCCGGGCAGGGAGATGTTGGTGGTGATCCGCGGACCCTTGGTGCCTATGGGGCCCTTGGTGACCTGCACGAGCACTTCGGATCCGACGGGGTAGAGATCGGGGATGTCCTTCGACTGGATGCGCCTCTTGCCTTTCCCCTTGCCGTCGTCGCCGCCGCCTTTTTTGTTGTGGCGCTGGATCTCCTCCAGACCGGAGTCGAGGGCCTCGGGGATCGCGTCCCAGAAATGGAGGAAGGCGTTTTTCTCGAGCCCGATGTCGACGAACATCGCGTTCAGCCCGGGCTCGATGTTGCGCACGACGCCCTTGTAGATGGAGCCGACGATGCTTTCGTCGTTTTTCCGCTCGACGGTGTATTCCTCGAGCGAGCCGTTTTCGAGGAGGGCGACCCGGGTCTCGAGCTTCTCACAGTTGACGATGATCTTGATGCCTTCGTTGAGTTTCTTGGATCCGAAGAGTTTGCGGAGTCTGGCGAACATGGTGGGTAAAAGGGTTGGTTGAAAGTTGAAAGGGGGACGACGCGGCGCCGTCGGGGAAATATCGGGGATCCGGGTCCGGGAACCTGTTCCTGACCGGGGGGAGAGTCATCGTTTCTTTTTCAGCCACTGGAAAGGGCGGAATTGGGGAGCGGGTTTGGAATTGAGCTGGCCGACCCGGCCGCGGGAATCGCTCGTCTCCTTGATGGTGGGCTGGGCGAGACCGCTGAGAGGTCGGAAATTGCGTTCCTGGAGGGAATCGGGGACGAAGGCGGCGATATCGACGGCGGATTCCTCCGCGGCGGCATCGGCCTGGGCGAAGGTGGCGACATCGCCGCCCTCGAAGGCGACGCTCATGACGCGGTCGTTGCGTCCGATCGCCTCGGGAAGGGCGGTCACCTCGATCTCGGCCCCTTTCTGCATGGCCATGACGTTGTCGACGATGTTTTTCGCGATGGGCGAGGCGGCGCCGCCGCCGGAGTTTCCGTTTTCGACGAAGACACAGATGGCGAGTTCGGGCTCGTCGTAGGGGGCGAAGGCGATGAACCAGGCGTTGGTGGGCTGCTGGGGGTTGCCGGTCTGGGCGGTGCCGGTCTTGCCGGAAAGGGTCGTCAGCTCGGACTTGGCACGGCCGGCGGTGCCACCCCCCTCGTTGACGACGCGCCACATGCCGCGCTTCACGACTTCGATGTGCCCGGGCGTGAGACCTTCGCGGGTGAGATCGTGACGGAGGATGGGATTGTCGTCTTTCACCACGGTGCCATCCTTGTCGACGACCTTGCGGACGAGGCGAGGCTGGTAGACCTTGCCGCCGTTGGCGACCGAGGCGGTGACGGAGGCCATCTGCAGGGGCGAGGCCTCGGTGGCACCCTGGCCGATCGAGACAAGCGCGGTAAAGGCGTCGCTCCACAAGAGCCCCTGCATCCGGAGCCATTCGGGATTCGGGACATTGCCGGGATTCTCACCCGTCACCTCGATGCCGGTGTTCCGCCCGAGCCCGAGCAGGTTCGTCATGGTCTGGATGTTGCGGATTCCGGTATGGTTGGCGTAGCGGTAGAAAAAGCCGTTGCAACTGACCTTGATGGCGGCGCTCAGGTCGAGGGTGCCATGGCCGGAGCTCCAGCATTTCATGAATTTGTTGCCATACTGCGCCCCGCCGTCGCAGGAGAAATTCCGGTCGCAGGAGCCGGAAAGACAACCGGCGAGGGCAACGGGGATCTTGCCGGTCGATCCGGGGGAATAGGGATTGATCGCCCGGCTGAACATCGGACTGGTGGGATCCTCGGTGTAGCGTTTCCAGTCGTCGATGCGCACTTCCGGGATGAAGACGTTCGGATTGAAAGAGGGCACCGAGGCGATCGCGAGGACGTCGCCGTTGCGGGGATCGATGACGACGGCGGCACCGCGGCCGATCTTGCGCAGACTTTGCTCGACGACCATCTGGATGCGGGCATCGATCGTGAGATAGACGTCCGATCCGGGCTCGGGATCGGTGCGGCTGACTTCGCCGACGAATTTGTTTTTCTCGTCGCGTTCGATGATGAGTTTCCCGGGTTTGCCCTGGAGGTAGTGGTCCATCGTCTTTTCCACCCCCATGACGCCGTAGTCGTCGCCGACGTAGTAGTTGAAATCCTGCTTCCGCTCGGCCGGGACCTGATCGGGATCGGCGAGATTCATGTAGCCGAGGATGTGGCAGGCGAGGGAATCGTAGAGGTAACGGCGTCGTCCGGTGCGGGTGACGGTGACGCCGGGGATGCCGATGTTGTTTTCCGCGAAGCGGGCGAATTCCTTGAAGCTGAGGTCGCGCCGGAAGGTGAAGGGCACGACGCCGCGGGTGGAACGGTAATGTACCCGCATCGCGCTGGTGCTGTAGTCGGCGAGCAGTCCCTGGTCCTGCAGGCCCGGGAAGACGGTGGCCTCGACCACGGCGATGATGTCGGTCTCGGTCTTGATTTCCTTCTGACCGTAGCTGTCGAAGCGCTCCCAGGTGTATTCGGGCAGCTTTTTGTGGGTCTTCAGGTAGGCGGAGACGATCTCGCGGAGGTCGAACTGCAGCTCGTAGGTCGGCGTGCTGTCGACAAGGGTGAGACCGTTGCGGTCCTTGATCTCGCCACGGATCCCGGGGATGCGGACCGATTCGAATTTGCTCCCGGGCACCCGCGCCGCCCAGGTCGTGTATTCCGTGACCTGGATGCGGTACAGCCGGTAGACGAGCAGGGAGAACCCTGCCATCACGAGCACGGCGAGGAGGTAGAGCCGGAACCTATAGTGCGTCACCATCGTATGAGTGCCGTCGCTTCAGCCCGTCCATGCGGATCCGATACCGCATGCGCTCGGCGACGCGGCTCAACAGTAGCAGCAAAAAGGGCGAAACGAGAGAAGAAAACAGGCACGTCATCAGCAATTTCCACCAGAATTCCCCGGTGACCTCGAGCCCGCCCCGGTGAAAGCTGATGACGAGATACTCGAGGAGGAGGAGGATCCCGGTGCAGAGCCCGATCATGAAGACGGGCAGCTCCCACCGCCCGCGGCGGAAAACGGGGCGCACGCCCTGGATGAGGGTGCCGGTGATGCCAAAGAGGAAGATGGTGAAGCCGAAGGGCACCTCGGACTGCGTGAGGATGCCGAGGGTGGCCTCGTCGGGGTAGACCGGCACGTGGTAGCGCGCGTCCCAGAGGAAGCCGGCGCCGAAGGCCGTCACGAGCATCGCCGGAAAGGGAACGGCGACGGCGGCGGCAAGAAAGACCGTATGCACCAGCAGGAGCCTTGATCCATAGGCCCACTCGCAGACGGGGAGGAACTCCTGGAGGATGAAAGAGAGCAAAAGGATGAATCCGAGGAGGAGGAAGAATTTCATCGCGCGGAGACGGGCTTGGGGGGAATGGCGGGGGCGTCGTTTTCCGGATTGACCGGCGATCCCGGGTCCGCGCTTTCTTCCGTTTCCGGGGCCTCGGCGTCCTCCGGGGCCTCGTTGGGCAGGATCACGAAAAGATCGACGAGATCATCGAAATTGACGATGGGCTTGACGACCACCTCCGCATCGATCACCCCGATGGTGAGGCTGACGACCTCGCCGAGGACGAGTCCGGCGGGGAAGAGTTCGCCGGTACCGGAGCTGTGAACCTTCGAGCCAGGTTTCGCTTCGGCCTCTTTGGAAAGGTAGCGCAGCTTCAGGTTCGGCTGGGTGCGGGTGGCGCCTCGTTGCCCGCTGAGGATGCCCTGCTCCTGCGAGTTTTCCAGCTTCGCGGAGACCTGGCACATCTCGTCGGTGAGGAGGAGGACGACAGCTGAATGCGGCCCGAGCACCTCGGAGACCTTGCCGACCAGGCCGGCCTCTTCTCCGAGCGGCACGATCACCGGACTGTCGACGCCGAGGCCCTCGGCGCTGCCCTTGTCGATGATGAGCGTGTTGTACCATTGCGCCGGTTTGCGGCTGATGACGCGGGCCGCGACGAGGGAGAGAGGCGACTTTTCCCGATACTGCAGGGCGCGGCGGAGCTGGTTGTTTTCCTCGAGGATCTCGTCGAGCTGGATCACCTCGAGCTTGAGACGGTCGCGCTCCTGCTCGGCCCGGGAGAGGCGCTCGCGGAGCTGGGCTGGGCTGAGGGACTCTCCGCCGAGGCCCGCCACGGCCGTGTCGATCTCGTTCGACGCTTTCATGAAGGGCCGCGCCGCGATCTGGGCGCCCCGCTGGATGGTCGAGACCGCGCCGGGGTTGAACAAGGTCACCCAGATCAGCAGCCCGATGAAAGCGATCAGGAAAATGAGGTTGAGTCGGCTCATGTCATCTCGATCCCCGCGGCGGCGGGACGGCGGTCACGTCAGTGGCGCGCCGGTTGGGTGACCTTCTTGAGGAAATCGAGTTCGTCGAGGAGCTTGCCGGTGCCTTCTGCCACGGCGCTGAGAGGATCCTCGGCGATGTGGACGGGCAGCCCTGTTTCTTCGGATACGAGTTGATCAATGCCCCTCAGCAGCGCACCTCCACCCGTGAGGACGATGCCCCGATCGACGAGGTCGGCGGAAAGCTCGGGGGGGCAGCGCTCCAGCGTCACGCGGATCGAATCGACGATGACGGAGAGAGGCTCCATCAGCGCCTCGCGGATCTCAGTCGAGGTGACCTTGATCGTTTTTGGGAGACCAGCGATGAGATCGCGGCCCTTCACCTCCACGGAGGTCTCCTTCGGCTGGGGGAAGGCCGATCCCATCCGGATCTTGATCTCCTCGGCGGTGCGCTCGCCGATCATCAGATTGTAGGCGCGGCGCATGTAGTTGATGATCGCCTCGTCCAGTTCGTCGCCGGCGACGCGGACGCTGCGGCTGTAGACGAGCCCGTAGAGCGAGATGATCGCCACCTCCGTGGTGCCTCCGCCGATGTCGACGATCATGTTGGCGGCGGCCTCCTGCACCGGCAGGCCCACCCCGATCGCGGCGGCCATGGGCTCTTCGATGAGGTGCACCTCGCGCGCACCGGCCGCGGCGGCCGATTCATTGACGGCGCGCTT
>JALRFZ010000687.1 GCA_023253615.1 Verrucomicrobiales bacterium
GAGGACAGTCTCGCCAAGAACGCCGGCGAGCCCTTCGCGCACATTGCCCTGTCCGAGTTTCTCGCCACGTACCAAGGAAACGATCCCGGGGCGCTGCAGCGTTCCTTCGACGTCATCGAAAAAGCGGTGGCCCTGTTCCCCGACGAGCCCGCCGTCTACGAGCATCTCGTGAAGCTCTTCCTCTCGGCCGACCGCCGCGAGGACGCCCGCCGCATCATCGCCGAGGCCGCCAAGCGGGAAAACCGCGATTCCGAATTCTGGCTGCGTCTCGGCCGCATCGCCGCGCGGGTCTGGCCCGTGGGCGAGGGGGGCGAGGTCTCCGACGCCGATCTCGTCAACGCGATCCACAACAAGGCGCTCGAATTCGCCGGCGGGAACGCTTCCGTCATCGAGCGGGTGGGGGATTTCTACCACGCCACGGGCCAGTTCGACCGTGCCATCGCCGCCTTCGCCGGCATCATCGAAAAGCAGCCCGACCGTCTCGATCTCCGTGAGAAACTCGCCCAGGTCTACGGGGCGAAGGGCGACGAGGAAAAGGTGATCGAGACGCTGAAGGAGATCGTGGAGATCGATCCGCAGAACGCCGACGTCCACAAGCAGATCGCGGGCATCCATCTGCGGGCGAGCCGTTTCAAGGAGGCGATCCCGCACCTCCAGAGCGCCCTGGCGATCACGAAGGGCAGCGCGGCCGAATACGGCGCCCTCGCCCGCATGATGATCGAGTCGGAGGAGCACGAGGTCGCCGTGAAATTTCTCACCGACACCGCGTATCTCTTCCCGGATTCGGCCGATTTCCCCTTTCTCCTCACCTTCCCGCTCGCACGGCTCGAGCGATGGGACGAGGCGGTGAAGCAATTTGAAAAGACCATCGCCCTCGCCGGCGACGAGCAGCCGCAATTGCTCAACGAGGGGTTTTATTTCCGCTACGCGGCCGCTCACGAGCGGAATGGCAACCTCGGCGAAGCGGAGAAGCTCTTCCGCAAGACCATCGAGATGATCGCGAAGAACGATCCCGATGACGAGAACAAGGAATTCACCGCCACGGTCTACAACTACCTCGGTTACATGTGGATCGAGAACGACATGAACATCGACGAGGGCGGCGAGCTCATCAAGACCGCCGCCGAGCTCTCGCCCGAGAGCGGCGCGATCGCGGACAGTCTCGGCTGGTTCTACTTCAAGAAGGGCTGGTTCGAGAAGGCGCGCGACGAACTCCTCCGTGCCGAGACCCTCATCGAGGAGCAGGATGCCGTGATCTTCGACCACATCGGACAAGCCTTCTATCAGACCGGGGAAACCGAACGGGCGATCGAGTATCTCGAGAAAGCCGTCGCTCTCGATCCGGAGAAAGCGGAATACAGCGACCGGCTCCAACGCATGCGCGACGGCACCGAGAAGAAGCTCGCGCCGTCGGAGACGGCGCCTGCCGCGGTTGAAAAGAAAGAGTAGAAGCGGTGGCCCGCCGCTTCCCCCTCACCCCGGCAGCCGGTTCGTCCGCTTCTTCACCAGCCCGTAGGCGAGGAAGGCGATTCCCACGACGATCATGAAGAGGGAATAGAACTGTCCCCGCGTCATGCCCGCGATTTGCTCCGCATCGGGCTCGCGGAAGTTCTCCACGGCGATGCGGCCGATCGCATAATAAATGAAGAAGATGCCCGTGATGACACCGTGCCAGGCATTCTTCCACTTCAGCCGGATCGCGAGGAGGAGCAGGAAGGGGATCAATCCCTCGACCGCCGCCTCATATAGCTGCGAGGGATGGCGCGGCGTGAGGATTTCACCAAGAAGGGCTCGGAAGGCGGGGCTTTCGAGCGAGGCCTGCTGGATCAGATCCACCACGGCGTAATGCGGATCCTGGCCACCGGCCATCGCCTTCGCCACCGCCGAATCCACCCGCTCGGAAAGTCCTGCGGCCGTGTCGCCCGCCTTCGCGGCGAGTTCGCGGAGCTGTGCCGTGGAGAACATCCATTCGCGCCCCGCGGGCGTCGACACCACCTCGGTGAGCTCGTCGGGAAATTTCATCGCGATCGCCGCCTCGGTGGGGCGGCCGTAGAGCTCGCCGTTGATGAAGTTCGCGATGCGACCGAAAAAGACCCCGAGCGGCGCCACGACGACGAGGTTGTCTCCGTGGCCCGTCCATGAAGTCTTCGTGTAGCGGGCGTAGAACCAAGCCGTGATCGTGATGCCGGCGATGCCGCCGTGACTTGACATGCCACCGCCGAGCACATCGAAGAAACTCGCGGGATTCGCGGCGAGTTCGTCGAAGTTGTAGAGCAGCATGTAGCCGAGACGTCCTCCCACCATCGTGCCGAGCACCGCACAGAGGGTGATGAAATCCCCCACCTGGGAATCCTTCAACTCACTCGCGCCGATCCTGACAAACCAGCGAAAGAGGAAGAACGCGGCGATGAAACCCGCCACATAGGCGAGGCCGTACCAGCGGATCCCGAACGTCTCCGTGAACTGGATCGCGAAGGGATCGATGTGATGGACGTAGGTGGCGAGATAAGCTTGCATCGAGGGACTTCACACCAAAGCCGCCCGCCCTGCGAAAGCAAGCCCGCAAACGTCACGGCACCGCCCCGCAACGCCATCCGGACTCCCTGAGATCGAGCCACTCGCATCACGGCAAGGCCGATCCGGTGCTCTTGGCATGGAACGTGCTTTTGTAAGTGCTTGCGGATAAAGATAATACGAAGCCTAGCCTTTGGTAATACGCAAAGCAGAAAAAGTCATACCGGAAAATCCAGACATGAAAATGCCTCAAACCAACCACGAATCCTCCCGCTTCGGCCGGAGAAAATTCACCTTCGGGCTCACCGCCCTCGCCTTCACCTCTCTCGTCGGTGGAGCGTCGGCGGAACCTCTCAAAATCGGCTACAGCGACTGGCCGGGCTGGGTCGCCTGGGAGATCGGGATCAAAAAAGACTGGTTCAAGGAGGAGGGCGTCGAGGTGAAATTCGAGTGGTACGACTACGTCGAATCCATGGACGCCTACGTCGCCGGCCAGATCGATGCGGTCGGCATGACGAACGGCGATGCCCTCGTCACGGGATCGACCGGCAAACCTTCGGTCGGGATCCTCATCAACGATTTCTCGAACGGCAACGACATGATCGTCGCCAAACCGGGGATCGAGTCCGTCAAGGATCTCAAGGGCAAGAAGATCGGCCTGGAGGAAGGCTTCGTCACCCATCTCCTCCTGCTGAAGGCCCTCGAGCTGAACGGCATGACGCCCGAAGACGTCACCATCGTCAACACGCCCACGAATGAGACGCCGCAGGTGCTTGGTTCGGGCGCGGTCGATGCGGTCGTCGCCTGGCAGCCCAGCTCGGGCCAGGCCCTGAAGGTCGTCTCGGGGTCGAAGCCGATCTTCACCTCGAAGGATGTCGCCGGTCTCATCTACGACAACCTTTATGTCTCTCCCGAGAGCCTCGAAAAGCGTCGCGACGATTGGAAAAAGGTCGTGAAGGTCTGGTACAAGATCGTCGCCTTCATGAAGGACGAGGACAACCTCGATGAGGTCCTCGGGATCCTCGCCTCCCGCGTCTCGGTGACGCCCGAGGAGTACGAGCCCTTCCTCGACGGCACCTACATCCTCACCGGCGAGGAAGTGAAGCCGATCTGGGAAAAGGCCGACGGCCTCAAGTCGGTCTATGGATCCTCGAAGATCTCGGATGAGTTCAACGTGAACTACAAGGTCTACGAGAAGCCGATGGACATCGAGAAATTCCTCGATCCCAGCATCACCCTCGAGGTGCTCGCCGAGATGGCGAAGTGACCGGGTGGCTCCCTTGCGGAAAACGGACGGATCTCCATGAAATCGGACCTCATCCGGGAAAAACGCCGGCGCGAACCCTGGTTCGCCGCCCGGCGGGATCTGTCCCCGCGGCGTGCCTCGTTGCTTGGCCTGCTCTCCTTCGCCCTGCCGCTGCTGATCTGGTCGGCGGTGAGTTACCTGCCCTTCCTCTGGCACCCCGACATGGAGCTCCAGATCTCGGCCGACCGGGAAAACGTCACCACCGTCTATGTGGCCGGCGACCGGATGAGCCAGGATTTCTTCCCCGAGTTCCAGGAGTCGGTCCGGGTGCAAAACAAGGCGCTCGAGGCCGCCCTGGCCTCCTTCGATCCCGCGGCCGAGGTGCCCAACGGGGCCGCGGTGCGGCGGGCCAACAAAAAGATCCTGCGCCATCTCGTCCCGGTTCTCATCTCGAACGGGTGGCTCACGGAAGAACAGGCGAAGGACGATGGCGCGATCTACGACGCCTGGGGTCGGATCGCCAAAGGCGAAGCGGAGCCGGTGCGGCCGCGGCTCAGCGATGAGAACCGCGCCATCGTCGCGAAGAACTGGACGGCCATGAGCAAACTCTCGGCCGTCTACGATTCCGACCGCTTCATCTCCGTGCCGCTTCTCAGCCTCGTGCCGCAGGGGCGTCCGGCGAATCCCGATTACCTCCCGGCTCCCCACGAAGTCGTGATCACCGGGATCAAGGATTTCACCGCCCCTCCCGAGGCCGAGCGTCCCTCGATGTGGCAGCGAGTGGGGCACTCCATCCGCATCGTTTTCGGTGGATTTCTCCTCGCCGCCCTCGTCGGCGTGCCCATCGGCGTGCTCTGCGGCACCTATCCGGTGTTCTCGAAACTCATCGAACCCTTCACCGATTTCTTCCGCTACATGCCGGCGCCGACCTTCAGTACGCTGCTGGTCGCGATCTTTCTCGCCAACGACGCTCCGAAAGTCGCGCTCGTGTTTGTCGGCACCATCTTCCAGCTCATCCTCGTCGTCTCGAACACGACCCGGCGTCTCGAGATGCCCCTGCTCGAGGCGGCGCAGACTCTGGGTGCCAAACAACGCCAACTTCTCACCCACGTCGTCATTCCCGGCATCCTGCCGAATCTCTACAACGATCTCCGCATCCTCCTCGGCTGGGCCTGGACCTGGCTCGTCATCGCCGAACTCGTCGGCGTGAAAAGCGGACTCACCGAATTCATCGAGACGCAGGGCCGCTGGCGGAATTTCGACAGCGTCTATCCCGTGATCATCCTCATCGGCCTGGTCGGATTCTTCACCGACCAGATTCTCTCCGCCTTCAGCCGGATCTTCTTCCCGTGGACGACGGAGGCCGGGGGCAAGCCCAATCCCATCGTGCGGGCCATCCTCTTCATTCCCCGCTGGTTCCGCGACGCGGCCGCGGAGCGCATCCCCTACCGGCCCGAAACGCGCACCCGGCAAACCGGCGAAGCCTGACAAAACCACATGAACACGCTCGTCGATCCCCTCAGCTACCGCAAACAGAGCGACGCGGTGCGCTCCCGCTTCGAGGCGATGAAGCAACGCCCCGTCGTCCTTTCGGTGCGGAATCTCCACAAGACCTTTCCCACGCCCGGGGGCTCCGTCACCGCGTTGAAGGACGTCAGCTTCGATGTCTATCGCCGCGAGTTCATGTGCGTGATCGGTCCCTCCGGCTGCGGCAAGTCTACGCTGATCCGCATCCTCGCGGGCCTCGAGGATTCCTCGTCCGGCCAGGTCCTCCTCGATGGCAATCCGGTGAGCGGCCCGGGCCCCGACCGAGGCATGGTCTTCCAATCCTACACGCTCTTTCCCTGGCTGACGGTGAAGCAGAATGTCATGTTCGGCCCGCGCATGGCCGGCCAGAAGGGTGCCGCGGTCGAGGGCGAGGCGAGGCAGTGGATCGACCTCGTCGGACTTTCCCGGTTCGAGAACAGCTACCCACACCAGCTCTCCGGCGGGATGAAACAGCGCGTCGCGATCGCCCGCGCCCTCGCCAACCGGCCGCGCATCCTCCTCATGGACGAGCCCTTCGGTGCGCTCGACGCCCAGACGCGCTGCCAGATGCAGAGCTACCTGCTGCAGATCTGGAAGAATCTCGACATCACCATTCTCTTCATCACCCACGATCTCGATGAGGCGGCCTATCTCTCCGACCGCATCCTCGTCCTCAAGGCGAATCCCGGCGAGGTCGACGAGATCATCGAGGTGCCCGTGCCGCGGCCCCGCACCCCGGCGCAGTTCGTCTCGCCCGAGTTCATCGCCACGAAATACCGCATCGACCACCTCATCCATCCCGAGACTGCCGCCGAGACCGATTCCATCCCCTTTCCGCGCATGACCGTCGCCGGGGACGACGTCGAATAACCCCCCACCCGCGACGATGTCCATGGTTTGTCAATTCGATCGCCTCTCCTGGACGGAACTCGCCGCCCACCGCGACGCCGGCAGCGGCCTCGTCCTTCTTCCTTGCGGGGCGACGGAACAGCACGGCCCCCACCTCCCCGTCAACACCGACACCGTCATCGCCGAGCGCGTCTGCCTCGAGGCCGCGTCGCGCAGCGGC
>JALRFZ010000085.1 GCA_023253615.1 Verrucomicrobiales bacterium
ACTTGGATGCGCGGGATCGATGTCGCCTTGATCCCCTACGCGGATACCAAGCTGAACCGCGCCTGTTCACCGATGCGATTGTTCGACCACCTCGCGTCGGGGAAGCCCATAGTTTCCACTTCTGCGTGCGACCAGGTTTCCGAATATGATGCATTTCTCGACCGGGCATCGGATCAGCAGGAATTTGTCGATCGCGTCCGGGATCGATGTGTTGATCCGGGCAAGTGGGCCCGTACGGCGGGCTTTCTTGAAGGGTTGACCTGGGAAAATCGCGCGAGATTCATCGCCAGCCAGTTGTGAAAGTTCTCCACATTTGCCAACGCGACGATCCCGCCACGGGAGGTGCCGCCCGGGTTGCGGTCGAACTTGCAAAATCGCTCCCGCGGCACGGGGTGGGCGCGGATTGCGTCTTCGTTTACGGGAAACCGGGCCCCTTCTCGGAGGAGCTTGCCGGGCACGCCCTTCATCTTCGATTGAACTCTTCACGCGACGCGTGGCACGGCGTTCACCGTCTGCGTCAGCTCATCATTCGCGGAGGATGGGAGATCGTCCACCATCACGACGGATTGATCTGGACCCATGGGGTGTCGGGAAGGTGTCGGGACGTCACCGTCGTGGGGCATGGACATCTTTCGCCGCCGCCCCCCTCGGGTCGTTGGCGCATTCGGCTCGCCCACCGGATCCAGGCCGCCCGGTATGACCATCTTTTCGCGGTTTCCGAAGAGACCCGCGCCGATTGGATCGCGCAGGGTTTTCCCGCGGAGAAGGCTTCCGTCCTTGCCAACGGCGTCGACCTCAGCCGATTCGCTCCGTCATCGGCGGGCGCGAGGGAAAATCTTCGGAAGCAATGGAACGTGCCTGTGGACAGCAAGGTGCTCGGGTTTGTGGGTCGCCTCGATTCCGGGATGAAGGGCTGCCCGGAATTCGTTGAATTGATCGCGCGTCTGCCTGAGCGGTTTTTCGGGATCATGGCCGGAGAGGGACCCGACCGGACTTCTCTGGAATACCAGGCTCGTTCCCTGGGAATCGGTCACCGGATCCATTTCACCGGGTTGGTCGATCCTGCCCAAGAGGTGTATCCGGGCCTCGATGTTTTTGTGATGACTTCGCGATACGAGCCGTTCGGCCTCGTCCTCCTCGAAGCCGCGGCGTCCGGGATTCCCATCGCGATCCTTCCCGGTTCCGGGGGGGCGGTTTCGTTGGGGCGGAAATTGGGGGCGATTATCCTCTCTGACCGATCGATTGATTCGCTCGCCGGAGTGGTCGGCCGCATTGCCTGCGGGGATGAGGGGCAGCGGCGCGTTTGCGAAGAGGCGCTTCGACCCTTTTCATGGGATCGTGTTGCCGCGACACTAGCGTCCCGATACGAGATGATTTTCCGCCGTTGACCGATTCTTCTTCTCTCGAATGAGTCTCCTCCAAATCTGGATCTTCGTCTTTCTCACCGGGTTTCTCCTCGCGCGGGGGTTCGCGGTGCCGCGCCGTTTCTTCGAGTTCCCGTATTTCATGGCGGCCACCTTCGTCGTCTTCATTTTCCCGCAGGTCATCTCCCTGAGCCGTTTCCCCGGCGCCACGCCGCTCGAATCGCTGACTCCGGTGATGATCATGACGAACCTTTGCCTCGCCAGTTGTTACCTCGGGTATCAGCTGCGGCCGAGCCGGTGGATCGTCCGGCACGGAAGCACCCCGGTGAAGCTCGAGCGGCTCTTCCACGTCGGCGTGGTGTTTGTGTTCGTGAGTCTGTTCTTCAGCTATCTGATCAGCCGGATGACCGCTGAGGAGACCGGGGGCACGATGTGGACGGGGCGCGTCACGATCTACCATTTCTTCTCGCAGTTGGCTTTTCCCGCGTTCGCGATCTGCCTTTACACGGCGTTGACGAAGCGGAATTTCCTCGCGTGGATGTTCACCTTTCTCGCGGCGCTCGGCCCGGTCATCGCGATCGTGTTATCGGGCCGCCGCGAAAGTGCCGCGCTCTTTGTGCTGACGATCGGGTTGACCCTGTTTTTCCAACGGCGTTTCGTGCCGCCCCGCGCCCTCATCGCCATCGGGATCGTCTTTGCCATGCTCGCGATTCCCGCGACCGCGAAATATCGATCGACGGTCTCCCAGGAAGGGGTCGGGGGCGTGCGACAGATCGATCTGGTGGGCAACTTTCAACGTTTCCTCAACGAGGAGTCCATTCTCGAGCTGCGCAACGCGGCCGTCCTCATCTATGCCACACGGATGCGGGGCAACTACGACTACGGCACGGGCTACTGGGATCAGCTCGTCTTCCGATTCGTCCCCGCCCAGCTTTTCGGGAAGGAGTTCAAGGACAAGCTCATGTTTAATAACACGACTGGCGATGCCGGCGGAGAAGAAGACGAAACGGAAATTGGGATTCGCTCGTTCAGAAGAAACATCGGCAGCACGGTGACTGGTATGGGAGATTCCTTCAAGCAGTTCGGCTATTTCGGCTGTCTCTTCTTCGTGTTGCTTGCGGTGATCTTCCGCAGTCTTTGGGAAACGGCGATGCAGCCAAACACCTTTTTCGCGAAGCTGCTCTACATTCAGACCTCGACGTCGGCGATGCGGGCGGTGACGCACCAGACCGTCGATTTCTTTCCGGGTCTGTTCTACAATCTGATTTTCTTGGGAATGGCGGTGATCTATGCGTATGGATCACCGACGCGAAAAGCGAATTTTAAAGCACCAATTGTGCTGCCAATAGGATCTGGTGTCCGTGGGACAAGGAATGCAGCAAGCTCCCCTTCGCCGAAAGGCGATCAGAAAAAGCCCCTCGAGAACCTTTTTGAAGAATGACGAATATCATATCCAATGCATCGATACTCTCTTAAATTCATTCCATTTGTTGACCGCCCCCGCTATCTCCAGGATCTCTGTGCCGGCAAGCGTGTCCTTCACCTCGGCGCGACTGATTCTCCGGTGACAAAATCCGCGATCGAGAACGGACGGTTTCTCCACACGCGGCTGATGGAGTCTGCAAGCGAAGTCGTCGGGATTGACCTCGACGTGGAGATGATCGAGTGGCTGATGGAGGAGCATGGAATTTCCAACATCGCGGCAGGCAACATCGAGAACCCCGCCGAATATCCGCCGGGTTCTTTTGATCTCGTCGTGGCGGGGGAGATTTTCGAACACCTGAACAATCCGGGGGCGGCGCTCACAGCGCTGCGTTCGGTACTTAAAGGCGGGGAGCGTCTCATTATATCTGTTCCGAATGCTTATTCGATAAAGGGGGTTCTGCGCGCCCTCAGTGGGCACGAGTGGATCCATCCCGATCACGTTCTCCACCATTCCGCAAGCACGTTGAACACACTTCTACGGCGCCACGATTTCGAACCCATTGAATGGTTTGCGTACGTCAACGGCGGCCAGGGGGCGTCTGCGACCGTGATCAACAGCCTGATCCGTCTCTTTCCGCAAGTCGCGGAAGGAATTGGTGTGATTGCGCGCCCAGTTTAGTGCTCTTCAGCGGCGAGGAAAAAAGTGGCATGCGCATCGCGATTCTCACATTGGTCTCCACACCCTATTTTAGGGCAAGGTTTCGCGCCGCGGCTGAGGTGCCGGGCGCGTCGATCGACTCTGTGGAACTCTCGCGACTCTCGAGCGATTACGCATTCGATCCGGTGGAGGTGGCGGAACCGTTCGAGCGGCACATTCTCTCCAGCGATCCCGGCGAAGTGGTCTCGGGTGATGCGATTGGACATCTCCTCCACACTCATTTTCTGGCGCACCGCCCCGATCTGCTCGCGGTCCCCGGATGGATCATTCCCCATGCCTTTGCTGCGATTCGCTGGGCCCACCAGGAAGGTGTCCCCGTTATCCTAATGAGCGAAAGTACGCGCGATGACTTCACGCGACATCCACTTAAGGAGTGGGTGAAACTTAGGGCAGTCTCCCTCGCCTCCTCCGCCCTCGTCGGAGGTTCTTCCCACCGCGCCTATCTCCGCCAGCTCGGGATGCCCGACGACCGGATCTTCGAGGGCTACGATGCGGTGGGCAACGACACCTTCGCCCGCGGGGCGGCGCGTTGGCGCGAAGCGGACGGACCGCAGCCGCCCTATTTCCTCGCGTCGAACCGCTTCATCGAAAAGAAGAATCTCTTCCGTCTCCTCTCGGCCTACGCGATTTACCTGATCAAGGACCAAGGACCAGGGACCAAGGACCGCCACCCGTGGCCTCTCGTCCTGCTCGGAGACGGGGAACTGAGAACGGCCCTCCTCGGTCACGCACAGTCGCTCGGTCTCACCGTCCTCGAACGTGCTCCTTGGGAATCTCCGACGGGGAACGAGGAACCAGGAACGAAGAACCGCCCGGCAGTCTACCTTCCGGGCTTCCGCCAGATCGACGAACTGCCCCGTTTTTACGCCCACGCCGGGGCCTTCGTCCATGCCAGCACCACCGAGCAGTGGGGGCTCGTCGTCAACGAGGCCATGGCGGGCGGTCTGCCCGTGATCGTCTCGAACCGCTGCGGCTGCGCGCCGGATCTCGTCCACGAGGGGGAGAACGGCTGGACCTTCGACCCGCTCGATGAAACCGCGCTGGCAGGTCTGCTGGGGCGCGTCGCCGCGCTCGATGACGCGGAGCGGACGCGCCTCGGAGAAGCGGGCCGGGAGATCATCGCCGGTTGGGGGCCGGAGCGTTTTGCGGTCGGGCTCCTCGCCGCGGCGAACAAGGCCGTCGAAGTCGGGCCGAAGCGGGCGGGATGGTTCGATCGGCTGCTTCTTTCTCTTTTGGTCCGGAGGCCGGGCGGTACGGAATGAAGGTCGGCCTCGTCAGCGACTCGCTCTCCACCGCGGCCGGCGGGATCTTCGAGATCGAGCGATCCCTCGCCCGGCACCTCGCCGGGCTCGGCGTGGAAGTCTCGGCCTGGGGCATCCGCGACGAGTCCTGGGAAAAGGCGATGCCGCAATGGGAGGGCATCGAATGCCATGTCCGGGACCGTCTCGGCCCGCGGATCTTCGGCTACGCGCCCGGTCTGGTGCGCGATCTCGTCGCCTCGGGATGCGATCTGCTCCATCTCCAGCATCTCTGGATGTATCCATCCCTCGCGGTGCATCAATGGCACCGGCGCACCGGCCGGCCTTTCCTCGTCACCGCCAACGGGATGCTCGAACCCTGGACTCTGGCGAATTCGCGGCTGAACAAGCGGCTCGCGGCTTGGCTCTATGAGGACCGCATGCTCCGGGCGGCGGCCTGCCTGCAGGCGAACACGGTGAAGGAAGCCGCCGATTTCCGTGCCCACGGGTTGGGAAATCCGGTCTGCATCATTCCCAACGGTGTCGATTTGCCCGGTGACGTAGCCAGGCGGGCGGCGGCGGACGAGAGGAAATCCACGCCGCGGATCCTTTTGTTCCTCGGACGCCTGCATCCGAAGAAAGGTCTCGTGAACGCGATCCGGGCCTGGGCTGCGGCGACCGCGACGGGTGGGGGAGCCCGGGAGATGGGGTGGAGGTTCGTGATCGCGGGGTGGGACCAGGGCGGACACGGGGAAGAATTGAAAACGCTCTGCCGCGAGCTCGGGATCCCGTTCCGCGTCGGAGCGGACGATACGGAGGGTGGTGCGGGGGAGGTCTCGTTTCCCGGTCCTGTCTTTGGAGAGGCCAAGGAAGCGCTGCT
>JALRFZ010000191.1 GCA_023253615.1 Verrucomicrobiales bacterium
GCCGCGGCATGGATGAATTTGCTCCAGAGGATCTCGGAGGCGGCGCTCATGCGGAGACCGCCGTTCGTGTAGCGCTCTTCGAGACGGGCGAACTGTTCGGCATCGGCGATGCGCTCGTAGGACGCCGCCGCTCCCTGGCGCACCATGAGGCGGGCCTCGCGGGTGCTGATGCGCAGACGGAAATCGACCGGCTCCACCGATTCCTCCGGCGGACGTTTTTCAAAGACCTCGACCTGGTAGCGCCACTCGCTCTCTTCGCGGCGCTTTTCCCACGAGGACATCTTTTCGCGGGTCCAGTCGCGGTCGGTGATCACCTCGAGGAAGGCGGGGATCGGGTAATTCGCCTTTTCGAAGGCGTAGGCGATGTAATTCCAGAACTCGACGATGTCCTTCGGCGGGCTCGGCCAGAGGATGAGGGGATCGAAGGATTCGACCGGCCAGCGGGGATTGAGGCGGACGAGGTCGGAGTCGAAGATCTCGCGCTCGAGCTCGAAGCGGCGGAAACGTCGTTCGATTTTCCCGAGGTATTCATCCTCTTCGCCGGTGAGTCCCCGTCCGAGTTTTTCCTCGATCACCTCGGTGAGCGTCTTCTCGCCGATTTCGTTCGGAGCCTCGGGCAGGTCGCCCTTGCGCGCCACCTTCTCCAGCATCGTCGCGTAGAGCGCGGCGCGGCCCGAGTCGCTCTTGTCGTCGGCCTCGCCGACCCATTCGTTGCCCTGCAACTGGATGCGGGTGCGGCAGGCCCAATCCTCGTCCTCGACGCGGCCCTGGATGAGGAGGTGATTGCCAAAAATCTGGGTGACCGCTCCCTCCTTGTGGAGTCGCTGGCCTTCTTTTTTTTCGTCGTTGGAGAATGAGTTGAGAAAGTCGAGCGTCGCGCGGTCTACGTTCATACGGAGGGGTCGAAGGAGGGGGGGAAAGGAGGAAAATTCGAGGCAGGAGGGGCTCCTGCAAGCCGGTCGGGGAGGAGCGGAGAAGGTCGCGGAGAGGACCGGCGCGCTGCAAAAGAGGGCGGGTAACTTGGCCCACGGGTGGAAGCGCGTCAACCGGTCGCTTTCCTTTCGGTGGAACCGGGGTGGAGGATCGCGGCACACCCGGCACCGCCCGCGGTTTTTCTCGATTCTGCGAGTTCGGGAAATTCGATGAAAAAAGAAGTGCGTCGCGGCGCCTTTTTTGATAAAAGCTCCCCCCCGCGGTCCCGTCGCGAAGAGGGGGAAGAGGGCTGTTTTGCCTGCTGGCAAAGGCCGATTTTTCTCCTTGGCGCGCGCGGGAAACCGTAGCATCGTTCCTCCCGCGGGCCCGTCCCGCAAAACCCACGCGATACAAGACAGTTACATGAGACAGACGAACGGCCTTTTCCCAAGACCGTGCGCGAGCTTCCTCGCGTGTTTTGTCATGTTTGCGATTTCCGTGACCGGTCCCGTCGCATCGCCGCGACTGGCCGCGCAGGAGGGTCTCGACCCGTCCGAGATCTGGTATCGGGGTTTCCTTCTCGTCCAGGCCGCCCAGGACCTCGAGGCGAAAGGCAGACCGCTCGAAGCGCTGAACAAGCTGACCGAGGCCAAACCGCTCTACGATCACCTCGCGCAGCAGTTCCCCGACTTCCAGCCCGAGATCGTGCGTGAACGCCGCCACCTCATCGCCGAAAAGCGGGATGAGTTGAAGGCATCGATGCGAGCCGGCAATCCCGCCCCCGCCGCGCCCGCCGCCCCCGCGCCGTTGCCGAACGCGGGCGAGCCTCCGCGATCGATCGCGCCGCCCCCTTTGCCCGGCACCGGGTTCGCCGGATCTCCCGGAGACCACGGGGGCGCTCCGAGAGGCAGTGCGATGGAAGTCCTCGATGAAGAAGGCGACTTTTCCCTGCCGAGCTGGAATGAAGGAGCCAGCCAGGCCTTGCCGCGGGAGGGGAACGCCCCCATTCCCGGCATGCCCCGGGTGGAGAACCGCAGCGCCGCCGTGGGTGCCATCGCGAATTCCCTCCAGAGTGATCTTTCCAGCAAAGATGCCCTCATCAGCTGGCTCAACGACGAAAACCAGAAGCTCCGCAATGAACTCAAGCAACGCGAGCAACTCCTGCAGCACGTCAACAACGAGCTCGTCCGGGCACGTGCCAGCCGCGAAGAGTTGATGCGCCGGGTCGCGGCGGCGGAAGCCGGCGGAGGCGGGATCGAAGCCCAGCAGAAGATTGATCAGCTCAAGACGCTCCTCCGCGACGCCACCACACAGCTCGAGGCCGCGACCGAACGCAACGAACAGCTCGTCGCCGCGATGGAGCAATCGCAGCAGGAGATGGAAAAGATGCGCACCCGCATGGGGGAACTCGAGCGCGAGCGCGACAATCTCCTCGAGGTGGTGCAGGGCGGTGGCAACGGCGGCAAAGCGCTGAAGGAATTGATGGATCGCAACCAGGCCCTCGCCGCGCAGCTCGACCGTGCCGAGCAACTCGCCGCGAGCCTTTCCGAACTGAACAAGGAGAAGGACGACGACATCGCCCTGCTGAAAAGCGAGATCACCCGCATCAAACTCGAGCGCGACCAGCTCCTCTCCGAAAACGAGCGCCACCAGCAGAGCATCGAGGACCTCCAGCGGAAGCTCGAGCTGCTCTCCGACGGTCTCACCGCCGAAGACAAGGCGGCCCTCGCCAATGCCACTCCGGTGGAGCGCCAGGAGAACGAGCTGCTGCGCTCGATGGTCTTGAAGCAGCTCCGCCGCCAGGCGCAGATGAAGCAGGCCAAGGAACTGCTCCTTTCCCAGCTCGACCGCCTCGGCGCGCGATCGGACGTGCTCCTGGGTTTGATCGAGGACATGGCCCGCGGCTCGAAGTTGACCGACGAGGAAAAGGCTCTTTTCAAGACGCCGCAGTTCGAGGAAATCATTGCCGCCGCGACGGAATCACCGGATGAGGAGAAAGAAGCAGTCGCCGCAGCCGGCACCGAGGCTGGATCGGGAGACGAATCCGGGAGCGGCGAAGCCGTCATGACCGCCACCCTCGTGGCCCCCGGGAAAGCGCCCGATGCGATCTCGCCCGACAGCGTCATCGAGAAGCAGAAGCTCACCGTCGAGCTGGCCCAGATCGACAAAGCCGCCCGTCTCGATTTCAAGGAAGGCCGCTACGCCGAGGCCGAGGCCGGATTCCTCGAGTATCTCCGCTACCTGCCGCAGAATGTCCCCTGCCTCTGCAATCTCGGCGTGCTGAAGATCTCGATGAAGAACTACACCGAGGCCGAATATTACCTCGAGAAAGCGATCGCCATCGATGAGAAGAGCGGGCTCGCCCATTACCTGCTCGGGCGCACCTACTTCCTCCAGGACAAGCTCGACGAAGCCCTCGAGAAACTCGAGACCGGACTGACCTTCGATCCGCAGAATGCGAAAGCCCACAACTGTGTCGGCGTCATCTCCACCCGCAAGGGCTGGGTCGACCGCGCGCAGCGGGCCTTCGTCAACGCCGTCTCGATCGATCCCGAATACGGCGACGCGCACTTCAATCTCGCCGTCCTCCACGCCACCAAGGATCAGCCCGATGCGACCGAGGCCGGCAAACACTATTTCCGCGCCCTCCACCTCGGCATCCCGCGCGATGCCACGATCGAAGGTTTCCTGAAGGAAGCCGAGGAAGCCGGCGGCGCGGTGGGGATGCCGATGCGCTCGGCAATAACCTCCCTCAATCGGCATCGAGACAAGGTCCTCGCTCGAAAACATTTTCGCCTTCACGCCAGCAAGCCCGTGCTCCTGGTCACCGGCGGGTCCCAGGGAGCCCAGAGTCTCAATCGCAGCGTAGACACTCGAATTGAGAGCATCGTGGGGCAGGGCTGGCAGATTCTGCACCTGATCGGGCCCGATAACACTGCCGCGGCACACCCGCCCAAGGGTTATCGAAGCGTGGGGTACACCGACAGGATGGATTTAGCCTTGGCTGCTGCCGATGTGGTGGTTTCCCGTGCGGGGGCCGCTACGGTCAGTGAGATTGCGGTGGTGGGTTTGCCGGCGATTTTCGTTCCCTATCACGTGGGTAACGGTGAGCAGTGGCATAACGCGATGAGCGCCGTGCGTGCCGGTGCGGCAATGATTGTCGCCACCGCCGAGTTCACCCCGGAGTGGATTGACGACGTGTTGATCCCCCTCCTTCAAGACGCCCCGCGACGGACCATGATGGCAAATCGGATGGCTGCCCTTGGCGTCGCTGACGCCGCCTACCAAGTCGCCCGCATGGTCCTGGCTGCAGCGAAGGGGAGTCGGTAGCAGGTG
>JALRFZ010000198.1 GCA_023253615.1 Verrucomicrobiales bacterium
GTAGACGTAGGAATAGCCGCCGTCCTCGTTGCGGGTGAAATTGGCGGATGCCGTCTCGCGGCAGAGGTCGCAATCGATGCACTGGTCATCGACGTAAAATTCGCCGGAAACGTTGTCTGCGTAGCGGTTTTCGAGGTCTGCCATCGGATGGTTTTTGTGAGGGTTACGGCCCGTCGGGGTCCGTGAAAGCGGCGCAAAACTAGGATTTTTTTTGATTGGACGCAACCGATTTCATTGGCTTGTTGAAGCGCGTCCGGCCCTGCCGGGCGCCGCCCCTTCCGAGAGCCCGTTTTTCATGAACCCCCATCCATCCTCACCCGCCGAAACCGATCCCGACCGCGTCATCCCGCGCGAGGGCTGGCACGTCATCCATCTCTTCTTTCACGTCGAACAGGCGCAATGGTCTCTCTTCTCCGACGAGGAGAAGCTCGAGGCGAAGACGAACCTCGCCGAGCTCGTCCAGGAGATCCGCTCGACCGAATCGACCCAGCTCCTCACCTTCTCGATGGTGACGCCGAAGTCGGACATCGGCTTCATGCTCCTGACCGACGATCTCCACAAGGCGAACCGCTTCGAGAAGCAACTTTGCCGCGCCCTGGGTCCCGACGTGCTCACGCCCGTCTACAGCTACCTGAGCATGACCGAGCTCAGCGAATACACCACGACGGAAGAGCAATATGCCGCCGACCTCACCCGCGACGAAGGCATCGCCGCCGGCAGCCCGGCGATGGAGGCGAAGCTCGAGGAATTCCGCAAGCGGATGAAGAAGTACAACAGCGACCGTCTCTACCCGAACATGCCCGACTGGCCGGTCTTCTGTTTCTACCCGATGTCGAAGCGCCGCTCCGGATCACACAACTGGTTCCACCTCGACTACGAGACGCGCCGCACCCTCATGGGCGGTCACGCCCGCGTCGGCCGCGGCTACGCCGGCCGCGTGCGCCAGCTCATCACCGGATCGACCGGCCTCGACGAATGGGAGTGGGGCGTTACCCTCTTTTCCCACAACACGCAGGATATCAAGGAGATCGTCTACGAGATGCGCTTCGACGAAGTCAGCGCTCTCTACGCGGAGTTCGGCGACTTTTACATCGGTCTTCAGCTCCCGCTCGACGAGCTCTTCCGCCGCGCGGGGCTGTGAGTGCCGCGCCGCTCAGTTGAGCCCCTTCGGTCCCTCCGGGGCCGGTCCCGTCCCCGGGACGAAGGCGAGATTCAGGCCCCAACCGGCCTTGTCCGAGGTATCGAGGATGAGCTGGCAGAGCGAGTGGATGATCTGCTCGTTCAAGACGATCTCGATCCCCTGCCCTTGCTCGGGATGCAGGCAGAGGAGCGGCTGCGCGTCGGGCGCGGGCTTGATCCCCACGCTGAAAAGCAGGATCGGCGCCTCTCCCAGCGGCAGATAGCTGCTCTCCTGGTATTGCGTCTTGAAATCCGCCTGGGAGACGACCTGCTGGTGTTTGATCTCCTGCTTCGCGGCCTCGACGAGGGGATCGACCAACGGGGGCGCGGCCTGGACCGCGGTAGCGGGCGCGCGGTTCGCGAGCAACTGCGTCAGGGTGTGCCAGAGGATCGCGGTGTAGCGGCGCGTCATCCAGAAACGGAATTCCTGCCGTTCCTTCGTGTTGACGCGAAACATGAGGCGATCCTCCGTCGCCACATACGTGAGCTGCATCTGATGCATTTGACCCATGCGGCCAATCCTCGCTGCTGCCGGCGACTCGTCAAGTGGCCAAGGCGGCCGTCGCACCCCGCCACCTCAGGGAAATCGATCCTGCCTCCCGAGCGCATCCGGCCTCGGTCTGCCCTCGTGATCGAGGAAAGGCAGGGGATTTTCCACCCGACCCAGCGTCCGCACTCCCGGCCCCTGCGAGTCCACCCCGATCCCGAGATCGGCATCCATCGCCGCGGCCAGGGCCTGCAGCTCTTTCACCACCCCGGGATTCGCTTCCGCCACATTCGTCTTTTCGCCGGGATCCGAGTCGAGGTTGAAAAGCGCCAGCCCCACGGGACGCTGCCCGGCCTTGCCCTTCTCTTTCGGCGGTGCCGCGGTGCCGAAATGCAGCTTCCACGAGCCGCGACGGATCGCCTGCAGCTCGAAACCGCGGAAGTAATGGAAGACCTCGTGCCCCGTCGCGCCTTCCTTGCCGAACCACACACCCGAGGCATCGATGCCATCGAGCGTGCGGCCGACCGGGAGTTTACCGCCTGCGAGCGAAGCGAAGGTCGGCAACACATCATGCATCCCGGTGATCGCATCGCTGCTCGTGTCCGCGGGGATCGTACCCGGCCACCACAGGATCGTCGGAGCGCGCACGCCCCCTTCCCACGTACTGCCCTTGTGACCGCGCAGGACTCCGTTGGTGCCTCGCGGCGTGCCGCCGTTGTCCGAGGTGAAGATCACGAGGGTGCGCTCTTCGATGCCCAGTTCCCGGATCGTGTCGAGGACACGACCGACGCTCCAGTCCATCTCCTCGACCCAATCGCCATAGAGTCCGTTGCCCGATTTGCCGACCCAGTCCTTGCCAGGATAGAGCGGAAAATGCACCGCGATGTGGGGCAGATAGAGGAAGAAGGGGTTCTCCGCATTCTCCCGCACGAACTTCACCGCCGCCTCGGTGAAGGTCGCGACGATGGCCTGATGCTCCTCCTGCTTCACCCGGCCCACGACCGTCCCGTTCTCCACGAGCGGCAGGGGAGGCTGCCGCATTCCCTTCAGGCCCGTCTCGGGAGCCTCCGACCAGGCTTTCGCTTTCGCCGCGTTCTCCGTCGTGTCGGGAATGGGGGCACCGAGATCGCTTTTCGTCCCCTCCGCCGCCGTACCCATGTCGTTCGAATAGGGAATCCCGAGGTAATAGTCGAATCCCTGCGAAGTCGGGAGAAACTCCGGCTGGTCTCCGAGATGCCATTTGCCGACACAGCCCGTGCGATAGCCCGCCTCGCGGAGCACCTCGGCGATGGTGATTTCGTCAGGATGCAGGCCCACCGCCCCTGCCGGGAAAAGCACGTGCGGGATGGGCAGGGCGCGCTTGGGATAGGATCCCGTCA
>JALRFZ010000201.1 GCA_023253615.1 Verrucomicrobiales bacterium
GTTTCACGAACACGCCCCCGTCGCCCATCCCTTCGAGGCGTCGGCGTTCACGTCGGCAAAGCCGGGCAGTGAAGGAGAGCGGCGTTTGGTTTATTTCGCCGGGGAGTGGTTGGGGAATCCGAAGGGGAAGAAATAGAGATCCGGCCTCTCTCAACGATCATAGTGAAAGCGGCATTGCAGGATGATGAGAAGATCACCGTCCACCCGATAGACGAGGCGGTGCTCCTGCGTGATTCTCCGGGACCACCATCCCGACAGATTGCTTTTCAACGGCTCGGGCTTGCCAATCCCTGAAAAAGGGGAGCGCAAGGTGTCCCGAATCAGTTCATTGATCCGGACGAGTGTTTTGCGATCCGCCGCCTGCCAATGAAGATAGTCTTCCCAGGCTCCGGGCAACCAGGTCAATCGCATAGGGCGTGTTCTTCAAGCCGACCGGCTTCGTAATCCTGCAGCCCTTGACGAACTCGCTCCGCGTTTGCCGGCGTTGAAAGCAGGTGCAAGGTCTCGACCATCGCATCGTATTCCTCCTGGAGGAGCAACACGACCGCGGAATGTCCGTTCCTCGTGATGGAAATCGGCTCCCGATCGGTTTCCGCGACTTTGATCAGCCCGGCCAAACCATTGCGGGCTTCGGTATAACTCAAGGTCTTCATGAGTCAGGATCGTCGAGTGACAGAATTCTGTCAATCCCCGATTCCCCTTCACCCATGCGCCTTCGTCTGTCTCACAGCGGTCTCCCAGGCCTCGAATTTGGCGCGGCGGGCCGCCGGTTTCATCGCGGGCTTGAAGCGGGCGTCGGCCTGCCATTGCGAGGCGATCTCGGCGGTGTTTTTCCAGAATCCAACGGCGAGTCCGGCGAGGTAGGCGGCACCAAGCGCGGTGGTCTCGGTCACCTGCGGACGCACCACCGGCACACCGGCGAAGTCGGCCTGCATCTGCATGAGGAGATCGTTCGCGGTCGCCCCGCCATCGACGCGGAGCTCCTTCAGCCGGATGCCCGAGTCGGCCTGCATCGCCCCTAACACATCCACCGTTTGCAGGGCGATGCTCTCGAGCGCGGCCCGCGCGAAGTGGGCGGCGGTGGTGCCGCGGGTGATCCCGGTGATGGTGCCGCGGGCATGGCCATCCCAGTGCGGGGCCCCGAGTCCGGCAAATGCGGGCACGAGCGAGACGCCACCCGTATCCGGCACCGACGCCGCGAGAGCCTCGATCTCGGCGGCGTTTTTGATGATCCCGAGTCCGTCGCGCAGCCATTGCACCACCGCTCCGGCGATGAAGATGGAACCCTCGAGGGCGTATTCGGTGCGGTCGCCGATGCGCCAGGCGATCGTGGTGAGGAGCCGGTTTTTCGAAACGACGGGTTTGTCACCCGTGTTCATCAGCATGAAGCAGCCCGTGCCGTAGGTGTTTTTCGCCATCCCCGGTTTCGTGCAGACCTGCCCGAAGAGGGCCGCCTGTTGATCCCCCGCGATCCCGGCGATGGGGATGGGATGGCCGAGTCCCGTGGTCGTCCCGTAGACTTCGCTGGAGCCGCGCACCTCGGGCAGCATCGCCGCGGGCACGTCGAAGAGCGCGAGCAACTCCGGATCCCAGGCCTGCTTGTGGATGTTGTAGAGCATCGTGCGCGACGCGTTGCTCGGGTCGGTCGCGTGGACTTCGCCTCCGGTGAGGTTCCAGAGCAGCCAGGAATCGATCGTGCCGAAGGCGAGCTTGCCGGCCTTCGCCTTGGCTCGCGCGCCCTTCACGTGGTCGAGGATCCACTGCACCTTCGTCGCCGAAAAGTAGGCGTCGAGGATCAGCCCGGTGCGCCTGGCGACGATCTTGTCTTTCCCGGCCTTGCGGAGCCGGTCGCAGACGGGAGCGGTGCGCCGGTCCTGCCAGACGATGGCATTGTGGATGGGGCGGCCCGTCTCGCGGTCCCATACCACGGTGGTCTCGCGCTGGTTCGTGATCCCGATCGCGTCAATATCGGAAGGATGGAGCAGCGCTTTTGTCAGGACCTCGGCAGCCACGCCGAATTGGGTCGCCCAGATTGTCGAGGCATCGTGCTCGACCCACCCGGGCTGGGGAAAAATCTGCGGAAACTCCTTCTGCGCGACCGCGACGGGAGTGCCGGCATGATCGAAGAGAATCGCACGAGATGATGTCGTGCCCTGGTCGAGGGAGAGGATGTGGGACATGGGGATTTCGCGGGGAGTCTACGAAATCGCCGGGGGCGAGGAAAAGGGAAAAAGCGCGGCGCCATCCGCTTGCCCATGAACGGCAGAGTCAGCCACCATGCCCGGAGAGGACTTACCCGATGTCAGAAACCGGTGCGGTATGCCTTCGCAACCACTCTGTGAACGTTTCCTCGTCGGTTTCACCCGCCGCCAAGCGCCACATGGCGAGATAGCGCTCTTCCATTGGAGCGATCAGGTCCAGTCCGTTGCGCTTGAGAAAAAGCCGATAAACGACGTGTGCCGTCCGCTTGTTTCCGTCGAGGAACGGGTGGTTCTTCGCCAATCCCGCGGCGTAGCTTGCCGCCAACTCGCAAAGATCAGGAGGCGGAGATCCGTAGGACCAACGTTGCCGGGGACGCGCCAAGGCCGATTCCAAAAGGCCTTCGTCACGCAATCCATCCGACCCACCGTGCTCGGCCAATTGACGCGCATGCAGCGCCAAGACGACTTCCGTCGGAATCCAGACCGGCTCTTCCATTTCCCTACTTGCCCAGACGACGCAAGACGTCACGATCTTCCCGCATGATCTCTTCAGCGAGATCCATCTGCTTTTCGAACTCCGGATCGTAGGGCGAGAGCTCCACCCCGCGAGGTGTCTCGGTCACGCTCAATAGATCGCCCTTCGAGCTACGGAGCAGCGTCAGGACTTCGCGCGGAAGAACGATGCCCACCGAGTTGCCGATCGTCGTCAATTTCACCTTCGTCATAGAAACATTATAACAAAAGTAAGAACTTGTGCAATGCGTGTATCGCGTCCTTCTCACCACAAGGCCCGGAAGACCAATGCCCCTAGCACGCCTCCGATGACCGGTCCGGCCACGGGGATCCAGGCGTAGCCCCAGTCGGATGATCCCTTGCCGGGGATCGGCAGCAGGAAATGGGCGATCCTCGGTCCGAGATCGCGTGCGGGATTGATCGCGTAGCCCGTGGGACCACCAAGCGAGAGCCCGATCGAAAAGACGAGGAAACCGACGAGGAGCGGTCCCAGCCCCGTGCTGAATCCCGTCGCCGCATCGAGGTTCTCAGGACGCGGCAGGGCGAGCGCTCCTAACACGAGCACAAAAGTGCCGATGATTTCCGTGGCGAGATTGCCCGCGGTGTGGCGGATGCCGGGACCGGTCGAAAAGACGGCGAGCTTGGCCGCGGCGTCTTTCGTCTCGCGCCAATGCGGCAGGTAGGCGAGGTAGACGAGGGAGGATCCGATGATCGCCCCGAGGAATTGCGCGACGACATAGCTCGCCGCCGTCGCCGCCCCGATCTTGCCGATCGCGAGCATGGCGAGCGTCACCGCCGGATTGAGATGCCCGCCCGAGATCGTGCCGACCGCATAGACCGAGATCGTCACCGCCATCGCCCAGCCCGCCGTGATGACGATCCATCCGGAGTCGTTTCCCTTCGTGTGGGTGAGCACGACATTTGCAACGACGCCCCCGCCCAGGAGAATGAGCAAGGCCGTCCCAACCAGTTCCGCGACAAAGGGTGACATGGGGCGGAGTGTGGCGGAAGCGCGGACTGATGGGAAGAAGAAATTCAGCGGGAACCTCCCCGCGTTTTCACCCTCGACACTCCCCGCCGCGCCATTACCGTTGGGAAGAAGCCTGCGGGTTTTCTCCTCCTCCCATGCGGTCTCCCCTCCCCGTTCTCGTTGCCGCGCTCGGCTGCCTCGCCGTGTGGGGGATTTTATACCTGTCGCCGCCGCTCATGGATGCTCCGATCGGGTCGGAGGCAACGGATCCAACCCGCGATCCGGGCCCCGGGTCATGGGAAGCGGGGTTTTCAACTCCGGAGCGCACCTTGTCGCCCAGCGACTTCTCCCGCCTCTTCGATCGCGCGGTCGGTGATACGGTGGTGCTGCCGGTGGGGGGTGGACCCGGCGGCAGGGTGAATCTGCGGCAGGATCTCCCGGGCGGCGAACGCGTCCTCGGCGTGGATTTCGGCAAAGCCCTCGACGCGACGGCCTTCCTTTCGCTCGGTCCGTCGGGGACGATCGAAGGGCATCTGATCTCGCGCCGGCTGGGATCGGCGCTCGTCTTCTCGACGGATCCTGCCGATGGCCGGGTGAAGGTGAAGCAGGCCCGCGCCGAGGATCTCATCTGCGCCCGCTTCGAAGACGGGGGCCTGCGGCCCGGCATGCCCCCGGAGCCACCCGGGCCGCTCGCCGCCGAAGGAGATCCCGGCGGAGTGTCAGGGCCGGAGGAAAGCATCCCGGACCTGCGGAGCCGCCCCGGGAGCAGCCGTGTCATCTATCTCGATTTCGACGGCGAGACCATCTCCGGCACGCCATGGAACAGCGCCTACAACGACGGACAGCCC
>JALRFZ010000213.1 GCA_023253615.1 Verrucomicrobiales bacterium
CAAGACCGGTGCGCGCCGGATGCGGGGGGCGGACTGGGGCGAGCTGCGCGTGCTGCGCGATCTGCGGAAGGACGTGATCTCGAAGTGAGGTGCCGCGCTCCTTTGCGAGGCTTCCGAAATCTCCCTTGCAATCACCTCCGGGCTTGGTTTGTATTGCCACGTCGCAGGAGTCCGAATCCGATGCCGCCCATGAAAATAGCCCCGCTCTGTTTCTGGCTCGTTCTGTCGATGCCGGTCCGGATGCTCTCACAAGGGACGGAGGCTGCTGAGCCGGTTCCGCCGCAGACTCCGGCTCCGGAAGCGCGGTCCGAGGAAGAGATCCGTATCGAGATGCTGGAGAGGTTGGCCGACCAACTCTCCCACCGCATGCGCAGCCTGAAGGAGAGGGAGGCGGCGCTGACAGCCCGTGAGGATGCCCTGGTCGAGCGGGAGAAGGCGACCCGGAAACGGGAGGAGATGATCAGCTCGATGGAAGAGCTGATGCGGCTTCGCGAAGAGGTGGTGAAGCGCCGTGAGAAGCTGCCTGCCCCGCAGACGTGGAACGGTCCGCCCCCTCCCGCGATCTACGGCCAGTATGCCGCCGTGTTGGACGGTGAGACGATGCAGTTCTACCACAAGAAGGAGGCCGAGGCGAAGGTGCCGGTGGCGAGCACGCAGAAGCTGGTGACGGCATTGGTGATTTGTCAGGACGGCGGCTTGGACGGGTTGGCGGAAGTGCCGGCCGAGGTGTTGAAGGTCGAGCCTACGGTGGTGGGGGTGAAACCCGGCGAGCGATACACGCGGCGCCAGCTCCTGGCCGCGCTGCTGGTGAAGAGCGGCAACGACATCGCCGCGACACTGGCGATCGACAACGCGGGTAGCATCGAGGCGTTCGCGCAGAAAATGAACACCTACGCGAGATTCATCGGCATGACGGACTCGCATTTCGTGAATCCCCACGGACTCCCGGCCGAGGGCCAGTATTCCACGGCGCGGGACATCGCCATCGCGGCCTTTGAAGCCTACCAGGACCCCGATATCCGCGAGATGGTGGCGATGCGCAGTTACGACTTCGTCTTCAACGACGGGCGGGTTTACACGATCTACAACACGAACCGGGTGCTCACGGACATGGAGGGATGCAACGGGATGAAGACCGGGTTCACTTTCGCGGCGGGGAACTGTCTCGTGTGCAGTGCCAGTGTCGATGGCAAAGACCGCATTTCGGTGGTGCTGAAGAGTGCCCGCCCCCAGGTGCAGGAGGACAGCAAGGCGTTGCTGAACTGGTCGCTCGGACTCGAGTTCACGGGGCCGATGCAGCCCTGATTCCTCACACGGCCGCGAGTTTCGGGGCGGCTTTGCCCGCGCTCTCGCAGGCCTCGGCGATGGCGTTCCGGACATCGGCGAGGGAGATGGGTTTGGCGACGAAGCCATTCATTCCGCCGGCGAGACAGGAATCCCGCACTCCGGCGAGGGCGTGTCCGGTCATGGCGATGATGACGGGTTGGCGGGGGAGGTTGAAGTTCTGCCGGATCGCCTCGGTCGCCTCCATCCCGCCCATCACGGGCATTTGCAGATCCATGAAAACGAGATCGATGTCTCCCTGGTTGACGCGATCGACTCCCTTGCGTCCGTTGTTGGCGAATTCGATGCCCTTGTAGCCGAGTTTCTCGAGCACCATGCCGGCGATCTTCTGATTCATCATGACGTCTTCGACGATGAGGATCTTGGCGGGAAACTGTTTCGCGAAGTCACCGCCCCTCGCGCTGTTGGCATCACCTTCGTCCGCGAAAGCCTTTTCGGAGATCTCGATGCCGTTTTTCCGCTGGATCATGGAAAGGGTGTCGCGGAGGAGCTTCAGCTCCGACACGGGCTTGTAGAGCGTGCGGATGAGGGGGAAGCGCGCTTCGTCGATGCGGATGCTGCTCTCGCCGATCGAGGAGAGGAAAATGGCGGGGATCCGGTGCCGGATGAGCTGGTCTGCGAAGGCGCGCATGGACGTCTCGTTGCCGAGGGCGAGGGGATCGACGATGACGATGTCGGGGCGGAATTGGATCACCTTTTCAGTGACGCTCTCATCGAGGCTCGGGGCGAGATGGGTTTTCATCTGCCAGCTTTCGCAGTAGGCCTGGATGAGGGAGCTGAGGGAGAAGTTGCGTGTGAGGATG
>JALRFZ010000349.1 GCA_023253615.1 Verrucomicrobiales bacterium
GAATCCATGAAGCAGGCGGCAAGACGTCCGAGGCCGCCGTTGCCGAGCCCCAGGTCGGGACCTTCCTCGACGATTTTCTCGAGATCCTGCCCCATCTCCGCGAGCGCGGTGCGGCACGAATCGAGGATCTGCAGATTGACGAGGTTGTTTACGAGGAGACGACCCATCAGATACTCGAGCGAGAGGTAGTAGGCGCGCTTCACGTTCTGGTATTCACCCGAGCGGCGGGCTTCGTAGGCGCGTTCGAGGATACGCCCGCGCACCGTCAGCGAGACGGCCCGCCACCAGTCGTTCCGGGTCGCCGATTCGGCCCCGTGGGCCTGGTCGCGGATGAGGTGATCGAGGATGTCGCCTTTGAGGCACTCGATTTCGCGGCGTTTTTCTTCAGTCGGTTCCATCGGTCTGGGGGAGGTCTCTTTCGGATCGGAAAACGTTCCGTCCCTGGTCTGGATAAGGGCGTTCTCCGGGAATTGCAATTGGTTCAGCGGGAGGAAGTTTTGTCACATCCCTGGGAAAACATAAGCAGGGATGGTTCCATTTGCGGGGGAAATCTGCGGTTTTCCCGGTAAGGCCGGTGGATTCGGGATTCGGTGCCCCCGGTCACCGCTCACCCCAACCACGCCAGCAATTCCTCCGGCATCCCGAGGATCACCTCGGCACCGGCCTCGAGCAATTCCTCGACGGGACGGAATCCCCAGCTCACGCCGATGGCGCGCATGCCGGCGGCTCTCGCGGTCATCATATCGACATCGGAGTCACCGACGAAGAGGCATTCGCCCGGCGCGATGCCGAGCGTGGCCGCGGCCTCGAGGGCACCCGCCGGATCGGGTTTGCGCGGATGGCCTTCGCGGGCGCCGATGAGGACATCCCAGGTCCAGTCGTTGAGGAAGGCCTCGACACATTGGAGGGTGAAGTCGTGCGCCTTGTTCGAAACGACGCCGATGGGCACGCGATCGCCGGTGAGGCGGTCGAGCACTTCAGCGATGCCGGGAAAAGGTACGGTCGTGTTCCGCCAGTTCCGCGAGTAGGCGGCGCGGTATTCGTCGAGCACGGCGGCGATCTGTTCCTCGGTCTCGGGACGCATCCCGGGCGGGAAGACGTCGCGCGCGAGATTCACCATGCCGTTGCCGATGAAGATGCGGTAGGCGTCGAGCGGATGCGGCGGCAGGCCGCGCCCGGCGAGCACTTCATTGCCCGAGGTGGCGAGATCCTGCAGGGTGTCGAGAAGGGTGCCGTCGAGATCGAAGAGGACGGCTTTGGCGGAGGGACGATTCATGGAAAAAGGAATGGGACCGCTGAGGGGAGTGGGAATGCGACCGCTGATTTTCGCTGATTGACGCTGATTTTTGGAGAATGTCAGGTTTCGGCAATCAGCGCCGATCAGCGGTCGGTCCGTTCAGGAGTGTTGCAGGTTCCACGCCGAAACAAGCGCCTTCAATCCCGCCATCTCGATCGAAGGATCGACCCCGCAGCCCCAGACGAGCGCGCCATCGGTGAGACTCTGGATCTGCACGTAGGCGGCCGAGTCGGCGTCGGATCCGCCGCGGAGGGCGTGGCTGCGGTAATCGCTCACCTTGAAATCCTTGTGTCCCGCTTCCTCGAGGAAGTGGACGAAGGCGTTGATGGGGCCGTTGCCCTTGCCGCTGCCACGCACGGTCTCGCCGTTCACCTCGAGGGTGACGTGGCAGATCATCTCTCCCTTCACCGCGGTGTTGTCGAGTTCGAAATCGACGAGGTTCATCGGCGACTCGAGATTCACGAACTTGCCGAAAAAGAGATCGCGGATCTCGTCGGTGGAGAGCTCGCGGCCGAGGGCGTCGGCGTGGTCGTAGATGTATTTGCCCACCTGCGGATGCATCGTCTTGGGCAGGTCGAAGCCGTGCTCCTGGTCGAGCACGTAGGCGATGCCGCCCTTGCCGGACTGCGAGTTGATCCGGATGATGGCCTCGTAGCTGCGGCCGACATCCTGCGGATCGATCGTCAGGTAAGGCACGCCCCAGGCAAGGTCGGGATTCTCCTTCAGCTCGCGCTCGCGGCGGTCGAGGCCCTTCTTGATCGCATCCTGGTGCGAGCCGGAGAAGGCGGTGAAGACGAGCTCGCCGACATAGGGATGGCGCTCGCTCACGCTCATGCGCGTGACTCTTTCATAGACGCGGCGCAGGCGGGTCAGGTCGGAAAAATCGAGTCCCGTCGGGATGCCGTGGCTGTTCATGTTCAGCGCCACGTTGATGATGTCGAGATTGCCGGCGCGTTCGCCGTTGCCGAAGAGCGTGCCTTCG
>JALRFZ010000358.1 GCA_023253615.1 Verrucomicrobiales bacterium
CGGATATCGGAGTGCCTCAAGTGGCGGGAGGCGGCAAGAATTCCAAAGCGTTCATAAACGAGCGTTCCGGCCTCCTTACGGAGCGTGTGGAGCGGTTTCGAGTCGGTCACGCCCTTGCCCTTGAGCCACGCATATAAGCGCTGAAAGGACTTCTCAGCGCGATAGAAGCCATCCACGCCGGGTCTGGGTGCCTCCGTGCTCTCGATCACGAATTGCCCCCCGGCCTTGGCGCGATAGCCTCGGAGGATCTCAATCAGTTCCTTGTCGGCGGAAACCCAGTTTTCCGAATCGTCGCTTTTGGTTCCGCCGTAGTTCGTCACTTCCACTGAGATCTTGCCCGCTTCGAAATCCACGTTCTCCCAAAGGAGCGAATCAATCTCGCCCTTGCGGAGCCCCGCCAAAATTCCAAGGAGGAAGATCTTGAAGGCTTCCTCGTCGATCTTGGGAAGTTCGTCCATGGCGGCGCGGAAAAGCGCCGGGGCGTCGATCTTCGATTCATACCGCATTTTTTTGAGCTGCTTCTTTTTGAAGAGTGCTACGCCATCAAAGGGAAGCGGGGAGGGGAGATTGAGTTCCGAAGTCACAAGGAGAACGGTCTTGGAAAAGAGTCCCTTGGCCTTTCTCAGAATCGAATTGGCCGTTCCCCGTGCGGTCTTTTCGTCGAGAGCGCCCCCCGCTCCCCGATCGGTCACAAAGGATTGCTTCCACTTCTGGATCTTGGCGGGGGTGATCGTCGAGAGCTTCACCGCGTCCACCTTGGCAAGCCACGCGTCACGCGCCCCGCCATTCTCGCGTCCCTCGGCGGCGTAGTCGTGTCTCGCGTCCTTCTCCTCGGTCACGGTTACGAATCGCATTTTCCCTGTCTTCTCGTCGCGAAGGCGGCGCTTTCGCTCCACTTTGATCATGTGATCAATCCCGGCAATATCCGAAACGAGACGACGAAAGGAACGGGTGTAACCGCGAAGCGTCTTCTTGCTTACGTCGGCGGCGCTCTCAGCCTCCCTGATGTAGTCGCCTACCGTGACAGGCTTCTCGTCTCGGGGTGCGTAGGTCGGCGCGAACTTGGCAAGAGTCGCGTCCCAGTCATTCGCCATGAGGAACGCGTAAACCTTCGCGGCCTCCTTGCTCGCGGTCTCTTTGTTCCCTGTCCCCAAGGGAAAGGTGTGGCGGCGCTTGTTGACTCCGATCCGGGCGGCGAAGTGGCGGGATTCCCGTTTCTCCCCGTTTTCCGTGTAGGTCGGCTTGAAGATGCGCGATTCCCAGTATTTCGCGCTCGTCTTGGAAAAGTGGCTAAGGGTGTTTCCCTTTGCCATTCCTTTGCCACTTTTTCCGCCCCCCTTTGCCACTCCTTTGTCCCCCTCTGAAATCTCCCGGCCTTCAAAAATCGGCTCAATTCCTTTATTTTCATTGGTTTTCGGCTCGGTCGAGGTGGTCATAAAAGGACACTACCAGACACGACGGGACACGGCAAGTTAATGATTGAAAATCCGCGTGTCGGCGGTTCGAATCCGCCTCGAGCCACTTCCCCACTTCTTTTCTTATCGGGCGGCCGCTCCGCCCTCACCCCCGCTCCCGGTCGGAGCGACCGGGGCCGCACGCGAGGCCAGGGTGATGTTCAGCGATGCCGGATCACCGGCCGCATATTCCTCCCAGTGGAGATGCCCGTCGCCGTTGGCATCCATCTTTTTGAAGGCTGCCACGTAGGCAGGCTGGGCCGTGATATGGGCGACCGCTTCCTCCTCGCTGAGAAATCCGTCTTTGTTCAGATCGAGTTTGGCGAAGGTGCCGTCATCCTGCGGGGCACTGGGCCGGGCCGCCTTCCACTCGACCGGAGAAACGCGTTTGTCGCCATCGAGGTCTACCTCGGCGAGACCTTCCTCGTGTTTGAATGCGGCCATTTCCGCGGGCGACACCTTGCCGTCGCCGTTGCGATCGATCAGGGCGAAGGTGGGTTGGTCGATCGCCGCCGGGTTGGCGGGCGGCTCGGGCTGCAGCGTCCGGCATCCCGCGAGCGCCAGGAGGGCGGCGGCGCCGGGAAGGAGGCGGAAGGCCGGAAAAGGCCTCGGCGGAGCGGGGGCGGTCATCCCGCAAACTCCGCCACAAATGCCTCGCCATCAAGTGCCCGACCGGGGCGATCCCGGCATCGTTGCCGTGAAAATGACAAGAAACGCATCGCCAAAACGGTTCCAAACCGGCATGATATGGAACATCGACGTTCCCATGAAAATTCCGTGCCTCCCCGCCTTCGCCCTATCCGTGCTCTCCTTTCTCAGCCTCTCCGGACTCCGCGCCGCCGAGCCGGGCGGATTCCGTTTCCCGGGCGGTGAGGCGGAAGCCGGGCGCGAGGCCTTCATCGCGCTGAACTGCATCCAGTGCCACACCGTGGCCAAGACCGAACTGCCGGATCCGAAGAGCCCGCGCCGTCTCGAGCTGAATCTCGCGGGCCAGGTCCGTTTTGTGAAGAATTACACGGATCTCGTCATCGCCATCACCAATCCCCGCCACGTCGTCACCGAACAATACCGCGCCATCCTCACCGGTGCCGAGGCCAGCGGCGGGATCGAGCCGGTCATGCCCGACCTGACGAAGGACATGAGCGCCCGCCAGTTGATGGATCTCACCGCCTTCCTCGACGCCGCCTACCGCGGGGCGCAGGAAAGCTACGGCAAATGAACCCTGTTGATTCACCCGCTTGACCCTCCCGGGTCCCTCCCTGACATTCCACCATCCCCTTTCAACGCCCCTTTTTCCCATGCTCAAGGAAATCGAAGAACTCCGCCGCTCCCTCATCGCCCTCGACGCCCTCGACGACGACACCCGCGACGCCCTCGTCACGATCGAAGCCGCTCTCGAGGACATCGAGAAACATCCCGTCTCGGGCGAGGTGCGGGAGGTGCTGTCGGACACGAAGGATGCCCTCGCCCGGACCGGCGAAGCCGGTGCCGCCGGACTCGCGGCGCGATGGGAGGGGCTCAAGGAGCACTTCGGTCACTGGGAGGAGAAGCATCCGCGTCTCGTCCTCGCGATCGGACGGGTCTCCGACTCACTCGCCGCCTTCGGTCTCTGATGCTCCGGGGCCGGTCGGCATCGCGGCCGCCGGGCGCAGGACCTCGACGCGGCAGGTCGTGAGCCCCCGTTTGTCGAAGCCGAGCTTCTTGGCCGCGCCGATCGAGACATCGAGGACCCGTCCCTTCGTGTAGGGGCCTCGGTCGTTCACGCGCAGGATGACCGACTCGTCGTTCGCGAGATTCGTCACCTCGATCATCGTGCCGAAGGGCAGGTGGCGGTGGGCGGCGGTGTCGCCGTGGTCGGCGAATTTTTCGCCGCTCGCCGTGCGCGTGCCGCCGTTCGTCCTGACACTGTACCAGGAGGTGATCCCCGAGAACGTTTCTCCGCTGCGGGCCAGGCCGAGCTTGGATACCTGGCAGACCGGCTTCACCACCACGGAAGGTTTGTCCGTGCCGACCCGGGCGCCGGCGAGGTCGGGTGTTTCGCATCCGGAGAGCACCAGGGCGAGGGAGGCGGCGGGAAGGAAAACGAGGTGTTTCATCGGTTCAAGAACGGCCCGGGGCGTCATTCCTTGGCTTTGAAAGGAGGCACGATTTTTCCGGCGGGGCCTTCGGGCCACTCCGCGCCGGCCGCGATCCAGCGGCGGATCAGGGCGATCTCGTCGACATTGGGTCTCGGACCGACGAGGGGCATGGCCTTTTCGTGAAGAGTCGGGGTCTCGAGCGCGACGACCATGAAACTTTCGTCGGGCTTGCCCGGGACGATGATGGAGAGGCCTTCCTTCGTCTTCACGAAAGCGAGCTCCCGCGACTCGAAGCTCACCTTGTCGGGAAGGGTTTCGCGGTTGTGGCAGTGCGAACATTTCTCGCGAAGGACGGGCTTGATATCCTTCGTGAAGGTGGGGGCGGGCTCGTCGGCGCGGCCTTCCTGACCAAACATCAGGAGGCCCGGCAGGAGGAATCGGAGGGCGGCTCGGGTCATGGAGGGGTGGGAGATGGGGGGAACCGGGAAGATAACGCCTCACGGCGCGATCGCAACCAATGCCCGAGGCGGGTCGAACCTCTCCTCACCCCAGGATCTCCCCGATCACCTTCGCCCCTTCCACGCCGCTGAGCCGCGCGTCGAGCCCTTGGAATTTCACGCTGAAGGCGTCGTGTTGGATGCCGAGGCGCTCCAGCATCGTCGCGTGGAGATCGTGCACGGTCACGACCTGATCGACGGCGGCGTAGCCGAGTTCGTCGGTCGCACCGAGGACGAAGCCGGGTTTCACCCCCGCGCCGGCCAGCCAGATCGACATGGCCTTGTTGTGGTGATCGCGGCCGACCGGTCCCTTGTTGCCCTGCTTCATCGGGGTGCGACCGAATTCCCCGGCCCAGACGACGAGGGTGTCGTCGAGGAGACCGCGCTCCTTCAGATCCGTAACGAGCGCCATGCAGGCGCGGTCGACCTCGGCGGCGCGCAGGGGCAGCTCCTCGCGGAGTAGACTGTGGTGGTCCCAGTCGCGGTGATAGAGCTGGATGAAACGCACCCCGCGCTCGGCGAGGCGACGGGCGAGGAGGCAGTTCGAGGCAAAGGTCCCGTCACCCGGCTCACATCCGTAACGTGCGAGGGTCGCGGCGCTTTCCCCGGACACATCGACGAGGTCGGGCACGCTCGCCTGCATGCGGAAGGCCATCTCGTATTGCGCGATGCGCGCGGCGATCTCGGGATCCTCGACGAGCGCCTCGTGACGGCGGTTCAGCGCGTTGATCGCGGTCACGTCCGCGCCCTGCCGATCACGGGTGACGCCGGGCGGGTTGTTCAGATACAAAACCGGATCGCCTTTCGCCCGGAGCTGCACGCCCTGGTATTTCGACGGCAGGAAGCCGCTGCTCCACTGCCGCGCCGCGATCGGCTGGGGCGAGCGTCCTTTGCCCGTCGACATCAGCACGACGAAGCCCGGCAGGTCCTCCGCCACGGATCCGAGCCCGTAGGTGACCCACGCGCCCATCGAGGGACGTCCCGCGATCTGCGAGCCCGTGTTCATGAACATGTGGGCCGGATCGTGGTTGATCGCGTCGGTCGTCATCGATCTCACGACGCAGATCTCGTCGACGATCGAGCCGAGGTGTGGAAGCAGCTCGGAGAGCTCCGTGCCGTTTTTTCCGAAGCGCCGGAACTTGAACTGCGGACCCTGACAAACCAACTGTTGTCCCTGGAGCTGGGCGAGCTGCTGGCCTTTCGTGAAGGATTCCGGCATCGGTTTGCCATCCATCTCCGCGAGCTTCGGCTTGTGATCGAAGAGCTCGAGCTGGGAAGGGCCTCCCGCCATCGTCAGCCAGATGACGCGCTTGGCGCGTTGCGGCAGAGGAGGTTTGCCGAGGACACCCGACGCAGCGCGGGAGAGCCCCGGGGAGAGCAAGGAGGCGAGGGCGACGGAGCCGAGGCCCAGCGAGGAGCGGCCGAGAAAGGTTCGGCGGGGGAGGGAACAAATGGATTTCTCGTTCATCGGGCCGTCGTCTCCAGGAAGGCGCCCAGCGCGTCGTCGTCGGGATTGGTGCGGACAAACGTCTCGTCGAGCTGGCGGGC
>JALRFZ010000414.1 GCA_023253615.1 Verrucomicrobiales bacterium
TTGAAGGTTCGCCGCAATCACCCCGGCCCGACTCAACAGGGTTACCTGATTCTCTCCACCCTCTTGAGTCACCTCCGCCACGACCTTCTCCAGCAATCCTTCGGCTTTCCCGCCGGCCGCCACGGTCATCGCGATCCGCACGGCCGCCCCATCCGCGGAATCGACCCAGGGGTGATCGGGAATCGCATAACCCAGATGCAGGGGCCGCTTTGCATCGGCGAGGAAGGGCTCGAGGACACGGCGGTTGAAGGTCTGGTGGATCGAATTCGTGGTGATGAATCCAAAGCGTTTCACCTTGCCCTTGGCGACGAGTTCGGCGGCCTGGGCCCACCAGTTCATGACGAAATCGGCGGACTCGGGGACGCTGCCTTTCCACGCCTTCCGTAGCGCCTCGGTGTAACCATCGCCGAGTGCTTCGCGCATGCGCGAGGCGCCGATAAACGGCGGATTCCCCACGATGTAATCGGCCTCGGGCCATTCGGCGCGGCGGGGATTCACGTAATCGTAGACAACAATGCGGGCGCTCTCATCAGGCACTTCCTTGCCGGTGACGGGATGGGGTTTGGTGGTGTGGCCGTCCCAGATCTGCACGATCTCGCTGGTGGCGGGATCGCGACGCGGGATCTTTTCCTCGTAGGCGAGGACGGCGTCGCGGCACTCGATGGGTTTGTCCCGCGGCAGGAGGGGACGGTCGTTCGTGTCGGGTCTTGCGCTGCCACTGGAAGTAACCGATCCAGAGGACGAGCTCGGCGATCTTGGCGGCGCTGTTGCTGATCTCGATCCCGAGAAACTGCTGGGGACGGATTTTGTGGCCCTCCATCTCGAAGGTGGCATCGCCCCCGAGGGCGGTGAGCAGCTCGAGCACCTCGGCCTCGAGGCGTTTCAAGAGTTCGAGGGTGACGTAGAGGAAGTTCGCGGTGCCGCAGGCGGGATCAAGGATGCGCAACTGGCAGAGGGACCGGTGAAAACCGGTGACGAGCTTGAGCGCCTCGGCATCCTTCTTTTTCGCTTCGGCTCGGAGTTTGTTGGCGGCGGCTCCGGTCTTTTTCGCGGCGTCGCTTTTGCCGGCGGCGAGGAGGACCTTGGCTTTTTCCTCCCCGGCATCGGCCTCGTCGTCGAGTTGGTCGGCCTCGCGGTGGAGACTGGCGGCGGCGATGCGCACGGCATCCCATTCCTCGCGCAGGGGATCGATGATGGTGGGCCGCACGAGCCGCTCGACGTAGGATCGCGGGGTGTAGTGGGCCCCGAGCTTGTGCCGCTCGCGCGGATCGAGCGCCCGCGTCACGAGGGTGCCGAAGATGGAGGGCTCGACCTGCGACCAATCGGTGCGCGAGGCATCGACGAGCATGGCGAGCTGGCTTTTCGAAAGCGGCAGGGCGGTGGTGTCCTCGAAGAGGCCGCCGTTGAAATGGGCGATCTCCCGTAGAAGTAGGGACGACATTGGTACACCGGTGGCCATTTCCTTCCAAAGCTGGCCGATGAGAACGGGGAAACCTCCGGGCGAGCCATTTAGTCGCAAAAGCTGGTCGTGGAAGGCATCGTCGGGTAGCAGGCCGACATCCTCGGCGAACATGGTGAAGAGGCAGCGCTGGAGGAAGCCGGCGATGGTCTGCGGATCGTGGCCGTCGCCTTCGAGGGATTTGGCGAGGCGGGCGAGGCGGTCGGCGATGTCGCGGGTGACCTCGGCGGCTTTCTTCGAGGGATCGAGGGAATGGGGATCGGTCCAGACGAGGCGGAGCCGCTCGCGGATCTCGGGCCGGCGCAGGTCGGCGAGGGTGATGCGATGGCTGCGCGGATCGGGGAAACGCTCGTAGTGGACGCCGGTGCCGGTGAACTCGGCGTAGAGATCGAGGCTGTGCCCGACGTCGCAGACGATGAGAAAGGGCGGGCGACCGTCCGCGCTCGGCAGCGAGGTGATGTAGCCGCGGGCCTGGTGGTAGGCCCGCTCCAGCGCCCGGTCGAAGGCCGCGCTGCCGCGTTTGCCATGGCCGGTTTTGGCCTTGTAGCCGGGGTCGGTGTAGCCGGCCTCAGTGAGGCCGGTCGTCATGGGATCATTCGCCCCCTGTTTCGTCTCGAGCACGAAATGTCCGGCCTTGTAGAGATCGATGAAGCCGCTGCTGCTGGTGCCGTCGGGGGCGACACGGGTGACGGCCCGCTCGAAGACGTAGCGGTTTTTCGCCGGATCGGGCGAGGTTGGATCGGGCCGCGGCACGTCGAGCAGGTCGCAGAGCTCGGTGAGGAAGAGGGCGTAGTTCGCCTTCTCGGCGGCGCCGGAGGCTTCCCAGCGGGTGATGAAAAGATCGACGGGATCGGGCATGGGGAAAGGGAAGAGTAAAAGGTGGGAAGGTAAAAAGTAAAAGGTAAAGAGTGGGAGCGGGTCGCGGGGAAGACGGGAGAGTAAAAGGCAAAAATCAAAAGGTGAAATGCGGCGTGGCACATGGACGGATCTGCCGGAGAGCCGGGCGACGGGCGGGACCAAGTGGCATGGGCCTCCTGGTCCGCGAAGTTCCGGGCGAAAACGCCACGAGAGAACCCTGAAACGGCTGCTTCACGTCCCCTTCCTCCGCCGGATCCGCGATTGCACGAGGACGGACCCGCGTGTTGATTCCACACATGTGGTTGATCTCCTCCTTTTCCCGGATCCGTTGCGTCGCGCTCGCTCTCCTCGGAGGGGCGGCCCTTTTTTCCGCCTGTGAGCGGAGCCCGGAACCCACCGCCATGGATGCCACCGAACCCGCTCCAACGACTCCGCCGAAGCTCACGCCGGACCAACTTGCCGAAGCCGCCGCCCGGCCCGGCTTCTTCTTTCTCGATGTCCGCAGTCCCAAGGAGATCGCCGAGCTCGGCACCCTGCCCGGCTACGTGAACATTCCCATCGAGGAACTCGAGGGACGCCTCGGTGAGATCCCGCCGGATCGCCAGGTCGTCACCGCCTGAAACGGGGGCGGAAGAGCCGCGCGTGCCGCGGACATTCTCGTGAAAAAAGGTTTTGAAGTGATCGGTTCCTGCGGCCTGTCCGACTGGAAGAAGGAAGGGCGCGACCTCGTCCATCCCGAAGCGGCTCCCTGATCCCGCGGCGATGCGGGGGATCGATCCCTCAAGCCCCGATGCGGCCGGGAATCGCGGGGCACCACAAAGAGGTTCCGGGGACGTCCGGTGCTTCGCGGAGGAAAAACCGCAAAGAGCCATCGAGCCCGCACACCCACACTTCGTCGGCACCGGAGTCAAAATAGAGCTGCCGCTTCAGATCGATCTCCGCACGGGTGTTTCCGGGAGAGAGGATTTCCACACAGATTTCGGGAGCCTGGACGAATGCCTTCATCCCCCGCTGCGACTCCCGCCGCTCCCGGGAGATCCAGGCGACGTCTGCCAGCTTGATGCCTTCGACCGTGGAAACGGGACACTCGGTGATGACATGGCCCGTGGGGAGATGGTGGTTGAGAAGTGCCCCGAGGGAGAACTGTCCCTCGCCGTGTTCGGGAGCGGGAGGCGGAGTCATGATGATCTGGCCGAGGGCATTCGTTTCGATGCGCCCGCTCACGTTCGATAGAAAAGGGTCCACGCAAACTTCCTCCCAACGCTTCAGATTGAAGGCGGTCTGATCGGTGATGACCGGAAGCTCTGGCGCGGCGGTGGCCATTTCAGGAAAGATTAAGGCAACACGACGGAATCAGCAAGTCAAGAGCCACAGCCGGCTCCCCCCCGTTCTCCTCACCCGCGCTTCACCACTCCGCTCACCGTTCCGCCCTTGCCGGCGGCATTCCACCAGCGCCCCGTATAAACGCCCTCGTGGAACATGACCCGCGCCGACCAGGTGCCACCGTCTCCGACCGGCACCGCGTCGAGCACGAGCACGGCGACATCGCCGGCGAATTTCACCTCCGCGGCGATGGGATAATCGACGAGTTGTCCCTGATGGCGGACTTTCCAGACGATGTCCCATTTTTCACCGCCTTTCTCCACCGCGCGCGAGATCTGATAACGATCGGCTTTTTCCTCCCCGACCCGTTCGCCCGAAACCGGCGCCCAGGTGCCCTCGAGGGTGGCGTTTTCGAGCATCGCGGCAAAGGTCGCGGCGGTCATCTCCGCGCTCCGCGAGAGGAAGGGAACGAGCAGGAGACAGAGACAGAACAGGGTCGGCTTCATGAGGCAAGAGGGTTTGGTCCACAAGGAGGCTCGACATTCCTGTCGCGCGGCGGCAAAGGGATCGTCCTCACGGCACGTAATAATCCCCCATGTGCTCGAGGATCTTCGCGCGCAGGGTCTCGCCATCGACGAGGCCGTTGTGACGCCAGAGGATCGTGCCGTCGGTATCGACGAGGATCGTATGGGGGATCCCGCCGGGCCATTCGGGATCGAGGGCGAGCATCACTTCGTCCATGTCCGTGCCGCTGTAGAGGTAGCTGTTGGTCTTGCGTCCCTCGGCTTCGAAGCTCTTCTTCACCTTCGGAGCCATGCCCGCTTTCTGTTTTTCAAGAAAGGCCTTCACCGCCGCGGCATTCGCGGGATCGTCGACACTCAGGTTGATGAATTCGAAATCGCGCAGGCCGAACTTTCGCGCGGCCGTGACGAGGTCGGGGAACTCCTGCACGCAGGGCGCGCACCAGGTCGCCCAGACGTTGAAGAGGCGCACCTTGTTCGTGCCGTTCTTCCGCAAGGCGGTGACGCCGGCGGCATCGATCGTCTCCACGTCGACGGGAGTCGCATCCCAGGCCGCCATCTTTTCGGCGACGGCGGTTTTCTTGCTGCGCCACTTCGTGGAACAACCGAAGGGTTTGGTCTCTTCGACCGGCACCGGCTTCCCGGCGAGCAGGGCCTCGACGGCGTTGCGGGTGTCGGGCGTTTTCACGGTGGAGTCGTCGCCACCGAAACGCGAATCATCGAAGCGGCCCTTGTAGCGGAGCTTGCGTTCCGCATCGAAAACAAAGACGTGCGGGGTGGTGAGACATCCGTAGGCGCGGGCCACATTCTGGGTCTCGCCATCGTAGAGGTAGGGAAAATCGAAGCCTTCCTCGGCCGCGTAGAGTTTCATGTCCTCGAAGCCATCGCTGTATTTCGAATAACCGAGCTCGTCGATGCTGAGACCCTCGGGATGGTTCGGATTGATCGCGACGAAGGCCATGCCGCGCGGACGGTAGTCGGCGAGAAAGGATTTCAGACGGTCGGCCGCCCCGTGCGAGGTCGGGCAATGGTTCGAGGTGAAGAAAACGACGAGCACCTTGCCGTCCTTGAAATCGGCGAGGGTCCACGTCTTCCCGTCGATCCCCGGGAGGGAGAAGTCGGGAGCGGAGTCGCCGATCTTGAGGTCGGCGAGACCTTCCTCGGCGGTCGACGGAAGGGTGAAGGGAAAGAGGAGCAGCGATGCGAAAAGCGATTTCAACCGGATCATGGCAGTGGGTGTTTCGGCGCGTAGCTTGATGGGAAAACCCCGGCAGGGCAAGAGCGGAAAGCCGTCACGTCCCGGCCCGTCCGTTGACAGGGCCGGATTCCTGACTGAACCTCCCGCTGCCCGCCGGGATGAAACTTCCGTCACTCGCGGCGCCCCCTCTCCTTTCCGAATGAGGTCCGTCGCGATCCGCCTCCTCCCCGCCGTCCTCTTCCTCCCCGCCTGTGGAGAAAAGGCCGCGCCATCTGTCGCGACGGATGGCATTCCGGCGAAACTCAACGTCGCCGTGGCGTCATCGATGCGCCCCGCCTTCGAGGAGATCGCCGCCACCTTCACGCAGGAATATCCGGACATGACGCTCGCACCCACCTTCGGCGCGAGCGGCACCTTCTTTGCGCAGATCGTTCAACAGGCCCCCTTTGATCTGTTTCTCTCCGCCGACACCGAATATCCCGACAAGCTCGTCGCCGACGGTCTGGCGACGGAGACCTTTCCCTATGCGACAGGACAACTCGTCCTCTGGGCTCCTAAGACCGCCTCGCTCGATCTCGCGCGGCGCGGGCTCGAAGTGCTGAACGATCCCCGCGTTTCCAAAATCGCCCTCGCCAACCCGGAACTCGCTCCCTACGGTCGCGCCGCCGTGCAGACGATGAACTCCCCCGGCACCGCGCAAGGGATCGAGGCGAAGCTGTCCATGGCGGAGAACGTGGGACAGGCCGCCCAGTTCGTCCAATCGGGTGCGGCCCAGGTCGGCTTCTTCGCCTATTCGCTCACCTTCACGAGAGAGATGAAAGACACCGGCGATTTCTGGCTCGTCCCCGCCACCGCGCACGATCCCATCCGGCAGGCCGGCGTCATCCTTCCCCGCACCGCCCATCCCGAGGCGGCCGCCGCCCTCCGCGATTTCCTCACCGGACCGGAGGGACAAGCCATTCTCGCGCGCCACGGTTTTGGCGCTCCGTGAATCCGTGTGCGAATGTCAGGACCATGGACCACGGCGCGCTCTGGCTCACCCTGAAACTGGCCTCCCTCACCACGGTCATCCTCGTGACCGGCGGTCTCCCGCTCGCGTGGTGGCTCGCCACCACGAAGTGGCCGGGCCGCATCGTCGTCGAGTCTGTCCTCGCCCTGCCGCTTGTTTTGCCGCCGACCGTGCTCGGCTTTTACATCCTCATGGCGACAGGTCCGCGCACGTGGCTGGGGGCGACCTACGCGGAATGGACCGGCGGTCCCCTGCCCTTCAGTTTTCCCGGCATCCTCCTCGCTTCGGTGCTCTTCAACCTGCCCTTCGTCCTCCGTCCCTTCATTGCCGGATTCAGCGGAGTCGATCGGAGACTCCTCGAGGCCTCGTGGTGTCTCGGGGTCTCGAAAATCGCCACCTTCTTCCGCGTCGCCCTGCCCCTCGCGTGGACCGGCGTGGTCTCGGGCGCGGTCCTCGGATTTTCCCACACCGTGGGGGAATTCGGCGTCGTCCTCATGGTCGGCGGCAACATCGAAGGCGTCACCCGCACTCTCTCCATCGCCCTCTACGACGACGTCCAGGCGATGCACTACGACGAGGCCGCCGAGACCGCGCTCTGGCTCGTCGGTTTTGCGTTTGTCAGTCTCTGCCTCGTCTCCCTCCTCAACCGCCGCCCTCTCAATGTCTGAATCGAACCCGGAACTCGTCGCGCGTTTCACAATGCGATACCGCCGCGGTCCGGAGATCGTGGGCGACCTGTGCCTGCCTCTCGCACGACGCCACGTCACGGCTTTGCTCGGTCCTTCCGGATGTGGAAAAACAACGATCCTTCGTTGTCTCGCCGGATTGGAAACGCCCTCCTCCGGGATCATCGAGGCCGGTGGAACATGCTGGTTCGACGCGAAGCGGAACCTTTGCCTGACCCCGCAGCAACGCGACATCGGATTCCTCTTCCAGGACTACGCGCTTTTCCCCCACCTCAGCGTCGAGGCGAACATCGCCTACGGCCTCCGGGACCGGGATGAATCCGCGCGTCGCGGACAAGTAGAGGCACTACTGGAACGTTTTCACCTCGCCGAACTCCGGCACCGTCGTCCGCGTGAGATTTCCGGCGGCCAACAGCAACGCGTCGCCCTCGCACGCGCCCTTGCGAGGAAGCCGCGCCTTCTCCTTCTCGACGAACCTCTCTCCGCCCTCGACACCGGCCTGCGTCGCGAGATGCGCGGCGAGCTCGACGGCATCCTCGACTCGCTCGAGATCCCCGCCCTCCTCGTCACCCACGACCACGAAGAGGCCGAAACACTCGCGGACGAGGTGGTGAATCTGTGAGTCGGGCATGAAACCTGCGTCCCCTCGAAACTGACATTCCCCTCCCCCATGCGCGCCCACGTTCTCCAACACGCCCCCTTCGAAGGCATCGGCAGCATCGCCGGCTGGCTCGAGGCCCGCGATGCGACCGTCACGACGACGCGCTTTTACGAATCCCCCGATCTCCCGGCGCTGGACGAAATCGACCTCGTCATCGCCATGGGCGGGCCGATGAGTGTCAACGACGAGGAAACGCTGCCTTGGCTCGTCGCCGAAAAGGCCTTTCTCCGCGACGCGATCGACCGCGGCATCGCCGTCCTCGGGATCTGTCTCGGCGCCCAGCTCATCGCCAATGCCTGCGGTTCAAAAGTCTATCCGGGACGCCAGCGTGAGATCGGAT
>JALRFZ010000486.1 GCA_023253615.1 Verrucomicrobiales bacterium
CAGAGCACGATCGTGAGCCAGTTGAAGTAGGTGAAATTCCCCGTCAGCAACACCAGCACCATCAGCCCGCTGAATCCGACAGCGGCGACGAGGCGCCCCCATCGTCCGAAAATCACGGCGAAAGGCAGCACCATTTCCACCAGATACATCGGCACGAGCGAGGCCTTGTGAAACCACGCCGGCAGTTGGTGCATCCACCATGCCGTCCAGGTCGGAAGAGGCTGGGTCATGTAGTGGAAGGTCATCGCCGTGCCCTCCGGCCACCATTCCGGCGTCGCCTCCGAGGCCCAGGCGAGCTTCACCCAGCCCGAGAAAAACATCAGCTTCGCGATCAGCGCCCACGCGAAGACGAGGGCGACGCGGTTCACCGGGGTCAGCGGAGGCGGATCGGTCCAGCTCGTTTTCGCCTCCCAGCGGCAGAGAAAGAGGGCGAGAAATCCCGTCTCGAGGAGGAGGATGTCCCACTGGAAACTCATGAAAACGCCGCCCGTATTCACCAGCGAGAGGTAGACCACCCACAGCCCCGCGAGAGCCGGACCCACAAATCGACCTGCGATCACGAGCAGGGCGAAGCCACAGCCCGCGAAACAGGCCGTGTGCAGGGCGAAGTCCGACGCCCCCGTGATCCAGAAGAGATTCGGCAGGGCCGAAAATCCCGATCGCCCCTGCTCGGCGAGATTTTTCCCGACGAATTCGAGAAGGCGCGCCGCCGGCTGCAGGCCGCTCTCCCCCACCAGCAGCGCCGCCTGCATCCACCACGAGACGATCGCGATCAGGTAGATGAGCCCCAGCCCGCGAAGGAAAAACGAACGCCCGATGCGGTAACGATCGGTCTCGGGGGCAAAGAGCGTCTTCCAGTCGGGAGCTTGCACGGGATCTCCTTATACCCGGCATCGGCCTTTGCCGAAACGGGAAAATGCGGTAGATTTTCCAGAGATTTCCGGGATCCCCTCCCCCGGCCCGCCTACGATGGCATCCGAATACAACTGGCACCCCGGCATTCCCGGCAAGTCCGTCTTCAAGGTCGAAACCCGCAACCTCGGTTGGTGGGTGCTCTTGGCCATCCTCATCTCCGTGATCCTGCACATCGTGCTCTACGTCGTGCTCGGAGCGATCGAGCGCAGCTCGAAGACCGTCGTCGATGAGAGCATCGTCTGGCGCAGCAAACGCGATCAGGTGACGATCGACCGGGAAAAGCTGAACGAACTCCTCGCCGATCCGGCCATTCCCGAGCAGACCGACATCAAGCCGGAGAAGCTCAGCGATCTCGACCTGACCGACAAATCGCTCGATGAATTCGACCTGATGGAGAAGATCAAGGAAGAGACCATCCGGATGTCGCCGATCGAGTCGCCGAAGATCTTCTCGACCGAGGCCCCCAAGGCCCCCGGCCAAGCCCTCGAGATCGCCGCGAGCAACCTCGAGATCTCCGCCGCGGAGATGCTCTCGAAAGACCTCGCCGAGATGCGCAACAAACTCGTCGAATCCTCCGCCAACGTCTCCGTGGCCCAGCCCGTGCTGGAGCTGAACGCGAGCGAAGACCTCGGCGAAGGCGTCGATACCGACGGCTTTTTCAAGGAAGCCGCCGCCAAGGCTTTCGGAAACGGGGCGACGGAATTCGTGAAAGGCTACGCCAGCCTGGATGATCTCATCGGCCGCACCGGCGGGCTCCCCGTCGGCGAGGAAAAGATCGCCCTGCCCACCGACATTCTCTTTGAATACAACGCCTACGAACTGAAGGAAGAGGCCCGCCTCAGCATGATGAAGCTCGCCTTCATCGTGCAGACCAATCCCGACGCGACCTTCATCATCGAGGGCCACACCGACAGCTTCGGCGGCGATCAATTCAATCTCGATCTCAGCTTGAAGCGTGCCGAGGCGGTGCGCCGCTGGCTCGTCGAGCGCCTCCGCATCGATGCCGCGAACATCCAGGTCGCCGGCATGGGCAAGACGCGGCCGATCGTGCCGGTCGAGGGCACCGCCGACCAGCAGTCGCTGAACCGCCGTGTCGAGATCGTCGTGCGCAAGCAGTGACTCCCGGCAAAGGTGGAATCTCCGCCTTGCCAGCAGGCGGGTCAGCCGCCACCTTGCCCGCTCCACGACAGATGAGCGATTCCTCCTCCACCACACCCCCTTCGGTCGGCGACCTGACCCTCCTGGGTCACAGCGAAAACCGGCTCCCCCGCTCGCCCGAAGAAGCGAAGCTGGAAGTCTTTCCGAACCGCAACGCGGGCCGCAACTACTGGATCGAGCTCGATTACCCCGAGTTCAGCTCGCTCTGCCCCGTCACCGGCCAGCCCGATACCGCACATCTCACGATCCGCTACATCCCCGACGTCCTCTGCCTCGAGACCAAGTCGCTGAAATTCTACCTCGCGTCGTTCCGCAACCTGCCGTCGTTCAACGAGGACATCGTCAACCGCATCCTCGACGAACTCTCCGGAGCCTGCTCGCCGCGCCGCATGGTCGTGAAAGGCCGCTTTTCGCCCCGTGGTGGCATCCGCCTCACCGCCACGGCCGCCTTCCCCGATCCCGGCCTCGCGGAGGTGGAATAAAGTAGAAGCGGCGTCCCGCCGCTTGGAAGACATAGAGGTTCAACGCGAATGTCAGCGAATGAAACGCGAATGAGCGCGAATCAGGAACCGGGTCCTTCGGCGACGTGATCCGGAGTATCAACCCGAAGGAACATTCGTTCGGATTCTCCACCCTGGCGGGCGGAGCGAACGCCCCCGGCACCCGCGGCCTCGACGAGGTTCGCATCATTCCCTTCGTTCCGCCG
>JALRFZ010000574.1 GCA_023253615.1 Verrucomicrobiales bacterium
TACCTGCCGGGGGAACCTTTTTTCCACACAAGGTAGAAGCGGCGTCCCGCCGCCTTTCATCGATCAGCGAGCGGCAGGACGCCGCTTCTCCTTTCTTGAGACATTGGCCGTGGTGTAACAGTCAGCACTTCACGTTGTGGACGTGACGGAGCGGGTGCAACTCCCGTCGGCCAGTCTCCCCAATCCTCCCTGGGAATTCTTGATTCCCCCAACTCCTTTGTGCAGCGCTCCGGCGGCGCCCTCGCCTGCATCCCCGCCCTCATCGCGGATTCCCCCGCGATGAGGCACCGGATGCTCGTCAACGCCCTTTCCTTCCCGCTTCAGGGAAGTGAGGACGCGGAAGACAAAGCGATCCGCCCCTCCGGAGCCTCGAACCACGCCGGCGCGTGTTTCACGAGATCGATCCCCCTCGAACTCTGAACGTTTCGTCCGGAACCGACACAGAACCCTCAACCCCGGGCCGGACCGGCCACCGCGCCGCGCCGGCCCGGGCTCCTCCTTTCCGGCATGCGGCGAACTTGTCACGCGGCTTTTGCCTTTCCCTTTCACCCGTTTCCCCTTTAACTCACATCGCCATGAACTCCGTCCTCGACAAACACGTCGTGCTCGTGCTGAACCGGAACTGGCAGGCCGTCAACGTGCGGACTCCGGCCGATGCCTTCTGCCAGATGGCCACCGACGTCGTCACCGCGCTCGACATCCGGGAAGACGAATCGATGATCCCGACCCGTTGGGAGGATTGGAAAAAACTCCCGGTGCGTGAGAACGATTTCAGCGTCGGCACCGCCCACGGCCCCATCCGCGTGCCCACCGTGGTGGTGCTCTCGCGCTTCGCGAAGGTGCCGATGAAGCGCCCGAAGTTCAACGCCCGCAATCTCTGGGAGCGCGACGGCGGGCGTTGCCAATACACCGGCCGCCCCCTGCGGCCCGGCGAAGGCAACATCGACCACATCGTGCCGCGTTCCCGCGGCGGCGGGACGAACTGGGAAAACTGCGTCCTCGCCGCGCGCGAGGTGAACTCGCGCAAGGCCAACCGCACGCCGGAAGAGGCCGGCCTCACCCTGCTGCGAAACCCGGAGGCCCCGCGCGAACTGCCCGTGACCCAGCTGCTGCGGAACGTCCACGGCATCGCCGACTGGGAGCCTTTCCTGAAGTCGTGAGGACAGACCCGACAGGGTTGGATGGGACATTCGACCCTGTCGGGTGCATTCTTGAAAAGAGCGCCGTCTATTCCGGGCGGAGTCGCCCTCCTCCCGTCGACGCTTGCGATCGGCAGATCGTCCACCACCCCGGGAATCCATGAACCCCATTGAAGAAAAAATCAGAACCAAACTTTCAGAAGTGGAAGCGCAACGCGGTTGCCGGATCCTCTTTGCCGTGGAGTCCGGCAGCCGGGCCTGGGGATTCGCCTCAGCCGACAGCGACTACGACGTGCGTTTCGTCTACGCTTGGCCGGCCGATCGATATCTCGCCGTCAGTGCTGTCCCGGAAAACATCGAAGCCGGGATCGACGAGGACGCCATCGATCTTTCGGGCTGGGAGTTCCGCAAGGCCCTCAGGCTCTTCCGCAAATCCAACGGAGCTCTCTGCGAATGGATCCGGTCCCCCATCTTCTACCGGAGAAATGACGCGGTGATGGAGGAATGGGATCGCCTCCTGGATGAAATCTTCGATCCAAAGGCCAATGCGATCCACTATCTGGGGCTTGCCCGGCAAATGTCGCATCGCATCCGGGAAGAGGAAAAGGTGACCGCAAAGCGGTATCTCTACGCCCTGCGGGCCGTTCTCTCGGCACAATATGTGATCAGCAAGGTCTCGCCTGCTCCGGTTCCGTTTCCCGATTTGCTCGACCAGATCGACGTGCCGGCGTTGGTGAGGTCCGCCATCGTTCGGATGATCGCCGGGAAGTCGGAGGGAAAGGAGATCGACGGGATCGATCGCGAACCGGACATCGAAGGCTTTCTCACCTCCGAGATGGAGTCCTTGAGCGGCATGGCCGATCTCTTGGAGATACCGGCCATCGATGACACCCGACTCGACGCGTTCTTCCGAAAGACACTAACCGAACAATGAACTCCTCTCTCGACCTCCATCAGGTGAGATCGCCGGATCTTCTTCTCTTCGAGTGTGTCACGGGAAGCCGTGCCTACGGCACGGACACCCCGGAGTCGGACATCGACTTGCGGGGTGTTTTCATTTCGCCCCGATCCCTTTTTTTCGGATCGGGAGCGCCGGACCAGGTCAGTGACGCGAAGAATGACGAGACCTACCATGAAGTGGGTCGCTTCGTCTCCCTTCTCGCCGCGAACAATCCGAACCTTCTTGAAATGCTTTTCACTCCGGCGGACTGCGTGCGTTTCCGTCATCCCGCGATGGACCGGATCCGTCCGGAGGCGGTTCTTTCGAAGCGCTGCCGCGACACCTTTGCCGGCTA
>JALRFZ010000605.1 GCA_023253615.1 Verrucomicrobiales bacterium
CGCCGACGTTGGTGTGAGTCGCAGGCCCTTCTTCACCCGGCTCCTTCTTCTTCTCCTTCTCTTTCAAAAAGGGATCTGCCGGAGCCGCGGAGGGCTTTGTCTCCTTGGGCGTTTCCTGGGCGTTGAGGGACACTCCTGCGAGCAGGAGCACGGCGAGGGGGATGGCGGTAGAGGCTTTCATCGTCCCGCATCTTGCCACAACCCGCGGCTTGTTGGGTCAACGCCGCGTCTTTCTTTTGTAAAAGCTCTGTAAAAACCGATTCACCCGCCTTCACTCCGTCCACTTCTTCACCGGATGATCCTCCCAGACGGAAAGATCTTTCAACGCCTCCTCGACCGATCCTGACAAAGGCACATTCCACGCCCGCCAGAAAGGTGCGAGATTCTTTCCACAAGCCTTCGAAAGCCGGATGACCCATTGGTCGTTCTTCTCCTGCTGCGTCTTCGGCCATTCGGATTCGGGGAGGGTGTTGTATTCGGCGAAGACGGCCTTGAAGGGATCCCAGCCGAAGGCCTCCTGCACCTGGAGGTAGGACTCGAGGGCGACCCACATGCTCCAGTCTTTTTCGAAATCCCGGCCGCCGTCGAAGTAGGCATTCATCCGCTGGCGGCGATCGAGGGGACGGATCGCATCGTGTCCTTCCTCACGGGGTTTGCCGACCCATTCCTCAAAGAGGTAGACCGACCAGAGGTTGCACGTCGTTTCGCCCGTGCCGGGCAGTGCCCAGAGATCGTGCTGGTGGTTGTGACCGTATTCGTGGAAGAAACCCCAGTTGCCCTCGGTTCTCAGCGAACGCGCGTCAACGGCCTGGACGACGGAGCCGTCCTGCGGCGCCGCGACGGGGTAGCTGCTGTGCATGTAGCCGGCCGAGGTCTGCCGCTCGAAGACGATGCGCTCGGCGCGGTAGAGATTCCGGTCGACGCCTCCGCAAAGCTCGGCGGATTTCCCGATGATCTCGTTCCATGCCTGCATGACCTCGTCGGGATTGTCGAGGTCGCGGATAAACCGGCTTGGCAGGGCCAGGATGATGCGGTCGCTCACGAGTTCGGCCCAGGGCGCGGGATAACGGCGGATCTCCGACCGCCATTTCGCGAGGTCGGTTTTTCCCGCCACGTAGACGGGCGCGGCGACTCCACCGGAGAGTTGGAAGGCGAGTGGACCGAAAGCGGCAACACGTGGCACGCGGATGGCGACGAGTCCGCCGAGTCCGCTGGAGATCCGTGTGACCGCGTCATTGATTTCCACGGCACGTTGCAAACGCGGGTAACGCTCCCATTTGTCCCGGTTTTCCAGCCCGCCGTTGTAGGCGCCGATGACCACTTCGAATCCCTGACCCGCGATCTCCGCGGGTGCGGTGACGGTGATGACTTCTCCTGGCGCGGCGTAAAGTCCGGTGGGACGCATCTCTTTCGCCGCCCATGCGGCCGCGCCGCGTCCGCTAAGCCAGCCTTTCCAAGTCCCGTCGATGGTGAGGGATCGATCGATTTTGGCGGCTTTGTCAGGGACTTCGCCCGGATAATCGGTCGCTGCGGGAATGGCGTACATCTTCCCGGCGGGAAGCGAGAGATTCAGGGAGGTTTCGAGATTCACGACCGCATCGACAAGTGGATCGGCACCCGGGATGAGGGGCTTTTCGCTCGTTGGGATAATGGGGCCGAGCTTCCGGTTCAAGGCGAGGAGGCCGGCCAGAAACTCATCGAGCGCCGCACCGCGCAGGCCGGCCCCCGCGGAGAGCGATGCGGCCGCTTCGGCCCTTTCGGAGGTGGCTTGTGGCAAAGGGCCTTCGAGCAGGGTGCGCAGGTTTACGAGGACGGCGGTGCTATCGGTATGGGTCACCGCGAAAGGTTCGCGTCCGCTCACCGTGCCTTCGGATTTGAAGCAGAGCCCGGCGGCAGCGCCGAGTCGGTTGGCGGGGAAGTCGGCGAAATTCGGGTGGTCGCCACCGAAAGGCCAGGGCGTCGCTGCGACGACGAGTCCGGCGCCTTGTTGGCAGCGCTCGAGCACGGCGGCGACGGCTTCTTCCTCAAAGCCGCGCTGGGCGACGGTGACGTAAACGGATTTCACGGAACCCCGCGAGACGTCGGTCGGGGCAACGTATTCAACGCGGAAGCCCGCTTCTTCGAGAGCCGCGCCAAGGGCCGTCAGATCGGGATGCAGGGCAACCTCCGGTTCATCGGATCGTCCGCACCAACGGATCGCATTCAAAAGGAATTCGCGGGCGGAGGATTGCGAGAGGATCTCGGGGCTTTTGAGGAATCCATCGTGGGCAATCGCGATGACGCGGCTTTCACCCGTCGGCGTCGCGGAGATGCCGCCAGCAGCGAGGATGGCGCCCGAGGCATCTTTCAGCGCGGGGAACGCCGTCTCGGAGGTGAGCTCGATCAAGCCCGGAGCCAGACCTCCGGGGGCGATGCTGCCGCCACCCTTCGTGATCAGCGACATCGCCTCGTCGTTCGCGGCGAGCGGCGACAGCGCGAAGATGAGGATCAGAAAGATAACCGAAACGAGACGTGGGGGCATACCCGAATGGATATCGGATCGCCGCAAAAAGAGCGAGTTGGTTTCCGATGAAACTTTGTCATACGGCCTCGTCCCGGGCGGCGAGGCGTGCCGCGCGGCGGCGGGCGAACCAACCACCCGTGAGGAGAGTGACTAGCAGGGAAAAGAGCGTCCCCGGTTCGGGCACGGCGGTGAGGGTGATGGCACCGTTGTCGTTGTAGTTGACGGTCCAGTAGTTGCCGCCAAGGCCGTCGATGCGCCCGGTGAGGAGAATGCCGTCGTAGGCGGAGTCGTTCGAGAATCCGTTACCTGTGAGCGTGCCGTAGGTGGCGATGGTGTCGATCGAGCCATTCGTGAAGGTCCCGGTGCCGGCGATGGAAAGGGCGCCGCCGATATGGAGATTCCCCGAGACGATGATCTGATCGGCGGTGGTGCTGTCGTGCATCAAATCAACGAGCCAGGTGCTGCCGGTATCGAGAGTGAGATCCTGCGCGAAGGTGAGTTCTCCGATGCCCCCGGCGGTGCCGCCGGTCACGGTGCCGCCGGAGAGGATCGTCGTGTCGCCGCCGACGGTTCCCGCGCCGCCCAGGGTGGCTCCGCTCGCGACGGTGACCGCGCCGGTCGCGCCGCTCTGATCGCCATCGAAGTAGAGCGCGCCCGCGTTCACATTCGTGGCTCCGGTGTAGGTGTTGTCCCCGCTGATTGTGAGATTTCCCGTGCCGGTTTTTGTCAGACTGCCCGCTCCGGTGATGGGGGATTGGATGCCGAGGTTGAAGGCACCTTCGACGTCGATGGTTGCCCCGGCCGCTCCGAGGGTGAGGCCGCGATTGATATCGTCGATGTTGAAACTCGCGTAGGCCGCCAGGGTGCCCCCGTTGATCGTCAGGTGCGCGGGATTGAAGGCGGCGGGTTCGGAGCCGAGGTTGAGCTCGTTGTTCATCCGCACCTTTCCACCGGTGATCGTCGTGGTGCCGGTGATCGTGCCAGTGGCGCCCGAGGCCGGAGTCGAGGAAAAGCCGGTGAAGGTCGTGGTGCCGGGGCCCGCGAACACGAGATCGACGTTGTAGCCGTCGGTTCGCCGCTGGACGTGGTTGAGAGTGGTCTCGCCCGCTCCCGAAAACTCGAGGACCAGATTCCCCGACCCGGAGGTGCGGTGATACATGATGGCCTGGTCGAAACGCAGGGTGCCTTCGTTGATGATCCGATAGGTGCCCACCGATCCATTGGCGACGCGGAGCAGGGCGGTCGCAAAACGCTGCGACCCTCCGAGCACTTCGAGATAAGCTCCGTTGGAATACAACACGCCGCCGGTGCCGGTGCTGATGAGGTGATCCGCTTCACCGCTGAAGAAGAGGTTCCGCACGTTCTTGTCGCCATCGATGTTGTGGGAGAGATTCAATCCGGCGGCGAAAAAGACATCGGTGCTGCCGGTCGGCACGGTGCCTGCCTCCCAGTTCGTCGCCTCCGCCCACGAAGCGTTGGTGGCGCCGGTCCAGGTGTGGTTGGCCGCGGTCTTCTCGATCGAGACCGTTCCGGTCGTGAGGAAGTCGGTGGTAACGAACGAATAACCGCTCGCGAGCGAGGTCGTCGGCATTTGGTAGGTGAAATCCCCGGACTTTGTCGCCGCGCCGATGCCAGTCCAGTCGATCAATTGCCAGGTGCCGGACCGCCAGGGGACATGCGGTCCGGTCTGATCGGAAAGCGCCACGATCCCGCCGAGGGTCACCGAGGCGGCGGAAGTGGAAACCAAAAGGCGATCCGCACTGCCCGGGGTGATCCCATTCGAACCGGTGAAGAGATCGAACTGCAGTGTGCCTCCGAGGGTGATGGCGACGTTCGCGTTCGTCCCGATCCGCAATTGGCCGGGCCCTGCAAGGGTGCCCGCCGGTCCTGCCGTGCCTGCGGCGAGCGCGTGCGTGGTGCCGACCTGGAGCCGGGTGCCGGAGGCGATGGTGATGAGGCCGCCGGTCGTCCCCGTGACGATACCGGTGCCCCCCAAGGCTCCCGTGCCGCTGGTAATGACGTTGCCTGTGCCCGTCGCGGATCCCGTCGTGTTCCTGACGAGGAGAGTGCCCGCGCTGATGTTCGTGGGACCGTATTAGAGATTGGCATTGGACAAGAGCCAGGTGCCCGCCCCGTTTTTGGTGAGGGTCATGTTGTTCGGCGTCGAAGGTGATGCGGTGGTGCCGCCGATGACGCCGCTCATGATTCCGTCCCCGGCACCGGTGAGATTCAGGCTCGAAACGTGGCTCGCCGTGGTGCTGCTCGACCGCACCGTGCCACTGAGGGCGAGCGTTTGCCCCGCGACGGTGTTGTCAATGCGACCGTTGCCACTGCTGACGCCATTGCCATTGTTGAGGACAAAATCGCGGTTGCTAGACCCGCCGCCCGCGCCGGTGAACTCGATGCGGCCGACCGTGGAGCTGTTTTGTCCGAGAGAAATCGTCGTGCCATTTCCGATTGGCGAGTTGACGGATTTATCCGCGATCGAAGCGAAGCGGAACGCTCCGTCCGAGATCGAAAGGTTGCCGGTGAAGGTGTTGATCTGGTTGAGGAATACGGTACCGCTGTCGGTCCGAGTCATATTGCCGGTCCCTGTAACCACGCTGTCGATGAAGATGTTTCGACCTCCACGGAAGGTGATTCCGCCGTTGAGGGTGAAGGTGCCATTGAGCGTGAGATTGCCCGAGCCCGCGGCATAAAGAGTGCCGCCGTTGCTGAGGATGGTCCGGTTCGAGCTGGCATTGCCACCCAGGTACTTCGCCTGGGCCCCGGTGTTGAGCTGGAGCAGGCTGCCCGCACCGATGGCGCTATTGACCCCGCTGTCAGCAATGCTGGAGAAGAGAAGCGTGCCGTTCGTGAGGGTCGTCGATCCGGTGTAGCTGTTGTTGTTGTTCGTGAAGCTCCACGCCCCGCGGTTGCCGGAATCCGAGCCTGTCACCGTTACGAAAAGGCCGCCTGTCGCACCACCGTCCGAGAGGAGGCCGCTCACGAGATTGGCGGAGGCATCGCTGGAACGGTTCCCGGCCGTGCCGGTGAAATTCAGCGTGATCGATCCCGTCGTGGTGCCGCCGCTGATATCCCCGAGGACGTTGAGTTTGTAGAGATTCGTGTCGGTGGCATTGTTCGCGACGTTCGTCGAGTTGTTCGTGATCGTGTAGGTGCCATCGGTCGTCGGGCTCGCCGCCTCGAGGATGAGCGGAGCATGGATCGTGGTAGTGGTGAGGGTGCCGAGTGCGACGGTGAGGCTGCCACCCGAGGAAAGCCGCAGGGCCTCCCCGCCATTCGCCCCGGCACTGCCGATCGTGTAAAGGCCGAGTGGATCGGTGCCGTTGAAAAGGAGCGAACGCAGGACGCGTCCGGCATCAACCGTGATCAGCGTCGCGCCCGTGTTGCTGCCGAATGTGGCAGTGTCAGGATTGGTCGAGCCTGTGATCGCTCCGGGGATGATACCGGAAGCCCAGATCGCCGGATCCGACCAATCGCGCGTGCCGGTTTGTCCCGAAAGCCAGACGCCGTCGGCGGGAATCGCCGGCGTGTAGGGGAGAACTGTGAGAACGGCAACGAGAGCAGCGCGCGCGAGCAGACGCAGACCGTCGATGCCCTGCAGAGGGAATCGGGAAGTCATAAGGAGGAGGGAGGCCTCCAATATTGAGGGGAGAAGCCCCCCTTCAAGTGAATTCGGGAGGTGCCTTCTCGTGCTTTCCGAAACCCGGAAGAGTCAGGCGAACTGTATGCAATTTCCTGACAAACCCACCTCTACTTGAGCGATTGATCCAATTCCAACACCTTGCCCACGATGATCTCCTCGATCCCCCGCGCCCATCCCGT
>JALRFZ010000645.1 GCA_023253615.1 Verrucomicrobiales bacterium
AACGCGCGCTTTCCCGCAACTTCCGCGTTGCTCGTTGGTCACTGAGCCCGCTCAGCTCCCGCCTCGCGCCTTGAATTTGCGGAAAATCGCACGCCCCATAATGCACATTCTGCTGGGCGGGCTACACTAGAGTCTACGAACTGCCGACGCTACCGCCCCTGGTCGCGCCTGCGGCGCGCCCCCTGCGGGAGAAGGGAATGGCTGGAACCCGCCATGAAGGCGAGGGGGAGATCACCGCCGGGGGACGGCTTTCTCGAGGATGGCAAGCAAGGGGCTGACGAGGAGGAGGTCGAGCCGCTGGTGGAGGGTCCGGGCGGCGCGGAGCTCGGCGAGCTGGCGCAGGGTGACGCTGGCGCTGGCCTTGCGGACCCCGGGTTCGGAGGCGATTTGCCCGAGGGAAAGGGGCCGGGGAGTGAGGTGGAGGAGGGCGTAGGAGCGCCCGATCCTGTGCCCGAGCCCGAAGGGATGGGTGGTGTTGCCGCCCGCCTCGATGAAGCAGGGTCGTTCCTCGAGCCGGGAGGCGAGGGTGGCAGGAGCGGTGGCAACCATTGTTCAGAAATAATTGAACGTTCTAAACGAAAGGCAAGGAAATACTTTTCGGAGACGAGCCAAGGGCTTCCGCCGAAGTGGGGTGGGACCTTTTCCCGGAGAAGCTCCCGGGTTTTCCTTGAGGAACCATGGAGCGTCTGAGAGCGGCTGGGGTTCCCGATCCATCGCAACAGCCAGGCCGGCCAACCGGTCCGAGGGGTGGCGGCCGCCCTTCGCGTGAAAGCGGGGCGGGGTTCGAAATCCTGCCATGACCTCCTTGCGCCGCGGCATGCCGAAGGAAGTCCTGAAAGCCATCCGATGTTGCGTGGACCGGGAACGGCTTCATCGGAAATCCGCCGCGGACGCCCGCGGGCATCCCGGGTGGCTTCCCTCCCGGGTTTGGAGAGAGGGATGCGGGGATTCAAAAGCATGGCTGGTCCGCGGATTCTCTCCAGAACACCTGAACGCTTCCTGTTTCCGTATTTCACATCTTGTTCCTCGAACCTCCCGCCGCCCGTTCAACCGGAAAAGACTGGATCGGGGAGGGAGGGCAGAATGCTGTTCCCGGAACCGATGGATCCAGGGCGATTGCGGCCCGGTTCCCGATTTTTGTCGTGTCGTGTGGCATTCAGATAGTAAGAGGCCTGAGGGAGGGTTGAGATGCTGAATGAGGTCGTGGAATCGAAGACGAGGGAGGGATTTTTTCAAAGGCTCGCCCCGGTCCCGAGAAACGCGTCGACATACTTGCGACGCTGGGTTTCGGGGCGAAACCGCTCCCGGACGTAGGCCTTCCCGGCGCGACCGAGCCGCTCTCGCAGATCCGTGTCTTCGAGAAGGCGTCGAAGGCAATCCTCGAGCGCCTCGACATCGTCGACATCAAAGAGCAGTCCGTTCACGCCGTCGGTGATGAACTCCGTCATTGGCGCGATCCTCGTGGTGATGACCGGGATCCCGTGCGCCATTGCTTCGGCCCAAACGAGCCCGAATCCCTCGACCACCGAGGGAAGTACGAAGACGTCGAAGAGGGGATAGATCGCGTCGATGTCGTCGCGGTGGCCGAGGACGCGGACATCCTCGGAAAGGCCGGCGGCAGCGATTTCGCCGGCAAAACCGGGATCCTCTTCCGCGTCACCGGCGAGGAGGAGAAGGGGCCGCCGCCCTGTCTTCATGGCAATCCGTCGCACCGCCTCGACGAGGAGACGCTGGCGCTTGCCAACGGAAATGCGGGCGACGCAACCGATCACCTGCCGCCCCTTTGCGTCGGCGGCTAGCTTGGGGTCGGGCGGTCGATCATCTTTTGGAGCAATTCCATGAGGAATCGCGGTGGCCTTGGCGAAAGGAACTCCGCTCCGGGTAAGGAACTCCGTTCGGAGGGTTTCCGAAACACTGAGGAAACAGTCTGTGCGGGACTGAAACAAACGGTCCAGAGTGACGTAAAGGTAAGAGCGGTCCGCGTAGGAGCCCTGCTCGATCGTGACGATCCGCGGGCATGGATTCACGCCGGAGAAAAACGCGGCCAGGCGCAGAAAGTAGTGCGAAGGCGGCTGCAGGCCAACGAGGACATCGTAGCGGCCCTTGCGGAGGAGCCGGGCGAGGCCGAGGATTCCGGAGAGCCGTGGAATATCGATGCCGCGAGCATGATCGTAAAGCCGGTGGAAATGGACTGGAATCCCGCGGCTCTCGAGGAGGTCGGCCCGCCGACCGCGGATCCGGCAAAGGACGAACTCGATCTCGCACCCGCGCGAAGCGGCCTCGTCGAGCCAGGGGAGAACGCTCGTCTCGGCCCCGCCGATGACATCAAAGGAATTGGCGGCGAAGAGGATGCGGGGAGAGGACATGGAGGTTACGGCCTGTCACGGCCGCGGTTTCGCGCGCTTCCGTTACCTGATCACCGAATCCGGTTGTCCGCGATGAGTGGAGTGTGGCGAAACGCCGAATTCACCGGAGAGCTCTTCGGGGACAAGTAAAAAGTCATATCCCGCCGTATGGAAGTGATCCCGACAGAAATCATGGGCTGGTACGGCGTCAAGAGGGACGAGATCTCCGTCCTTGCGTGCGTGAAAGACGGCGTAATCGTTGTCTTTCAAAAACCTGCTGGATGCGGCGATCTGGCTCCGTCTCTCCTGTCGGCGCGCGGGATCGGGATGACCGCTGCCCATGAATTCGCAGAGAATCAAAGGGCGATCCCGTCTCAGGGTTTGCTGGAATCCCACCAAGACGCCGTGTTCAAAGCCTTCGACATCGATCTTGATCACGGCGACGGTTTCTTCCGATGCAACGGACTCGACCAGTGCATCTCCGGTGACGGTCGGCACCAGCTTCCGGGATTGATATTCCGCCTCTGCCAGAAGGATGGGCTCCATACTGGCCATGTCCGAGTCCGCGCCCTCCGCGTCCATGCAGTAGAGTGTTGCAAGACCTGGAGACTCCGCCAAACCGGCGCAAAGAATGACGGCATCTTTGACGGCATTCTTCCGCGAGAGGACACCGACGTAGTCGCAGCAGCGCGGCTGTGGGTCGATGGCGACATAACGAAGACCCGGCTCCCGGTGTTTCAGCCAGAGTAAGAAGGTTTGGCCCTCATTGCACCCCACGTCGAGAAAGAGTCCCTTCTTGTTCCTCAACATCCGCGCATAAAGTTCATCCATTCCGTGCGGAGCCTCTTGCACGAGCGACCGGCCAAGTTCTCCCCGGCGGGGCACGAAATAGCGAAAACCTCGCACGGTCACCGGCAGGGTGAAGTTGAACAGATCCAGACAACGTTCCTGCCCGGTCATCCGGGCGGCAAAATGGACAAGGCGTATCAGGGGGAGACGAAGATTCATCGGTGAATTGACTCAAGCAGTGCGGGTTTCGTCTGGTGCCGCAGCAGAACGGAATCCCCCGCGAAACGCGAGGATCTGCGATCTGGCAACCAGGAAGGCAACCTCATGCCGCAGCCACACGTTGGATGGACGCGACCATCGGCTCAGGGACCATTTTAGCGCGGATTCGATGGCCGTTCGCCAAAGATGGCGGGGAGCCCCGAAGCAACGCACCCCGGCATCATCGACTCCTCCGCTGAGAATTTCCTCCCGCGCGTGGTTCTCGTAGTACCATCGGAGGTAGGATTTCGTCATGCGAACCGGGTCATCCCGGTGATGGACGATCGCTCCCGGTACATAAAGCCCCGTGTATCCCGCGGCGAGCATTTCGTGCTGGATCAGCCAATCCTCGGACCCATGTCGGCTGTTGAGAGATCCATACGCCAGTTTCGGCCCGAAATCCGGGTCGAAACGGAGGCCCGCAGCAAAGACCCGGCGACGGATCGCGAGATTCGCACCCAGAAAAAACCGCCGATTCTCCGGGCGGCATTCAACCATCTCCTCTCCGTAGTCGCGCGTTGGAGTGAGCCCCAGCCAGCGGTAGTTTTCCCGGAACCAGCGTGGCGGCTCCGTCGACCATTGTGAATGAACCTTTCCTCCGAAAAAATCATGCCCTGGATGCGACTCGGCCGCGTGGGCAAGCGCCTCAAGCCAGGCGGGAGTGACGGTCACGTCGTCATCGGTGAAGACGAGCAGTTCCCCTTTGGCGACGGAAATGGCTTGATTCAAGGCGTTGGATTTCCCGGGATTCGGCTCGTGGAGGAGCGTTACCGGAACCGATTCGGCGAAGCGGCGGAGGACGGAAGCGGTGCCGTCGGTCGAGGCATTGTCGACCACGAGCAGCTCCGCGGGATGGTCGCGGACCGCGGTGAGGGCACGGGCGTGATGGAGCGTCTCCAGAAGCTGATCCGACCGGTTGTGGCTCGCGATGATGACGGTAATGGTCATGCAAAAGTCAGGAAAGGATGACCGTTGCCTCTTGCAACTCGGACGCTGCAAGCCGAAATCCGGTTGCCTTGAGGCACGGCGTGACGATCAGGAGCGCTACGGAAGATCTCAAAGCGGGAATCGGCGCTGCGGTTAAAACACGGACCGCGGACTTTAGTGCCATCCAAACGTGGGGTGTATTCTATCCAAGGGAGGACGGGCCGGCGAATATCATCCTGCTCGACGCCAAGAAGGGTCGGTGGGAGTTCCCTGACCTGAAGCGCGTGGCCTATTCAGAGTACCAATATTGGGACCCGGAAACGGTCTTGATCGAAAGTAAGGCTGCGGGCTTGCCTCTGACGCAAGAACTGCGCAACATGGGCATTCCGGTCGTGAACTACACGCCGTCG
>JALRFZ010000755.1 GCA_023253615.1 Verrucomicrobiales bacterium
TCGACACCCACATCCACCGTCAGCTCACCGAGATGGGGATCCCGGCCTCGGGCGGGATCGGCGACGGCGAATTCCTCCGCCGTGCCACCCTCGACATCGCGGGACGGCTCCCGACCCTGGAGGAGACGAAGGCCTTCCTCGCCGACGCGGCTCCTGACAAACGCACCAAGGCGATCGACCGCCTCCTCGCCTCGACCGGCTACGCCGACTACTTCGCCGGGAAGTGGGCCGGGATCCTGCGCAACAAGGTCGATGGCGGCACCGAATGGGTCACGCGCGACTCGCACGCCTTCCACGCCTGGATCCGGACGAGCCTGAACGAGAACAAACCCTTCGACCAGTTCGCCGCCGACCTCGTCCTCGCCGGGGGCAAGGCGATCGACAATCCCGCGGTGAGCTGGTATCGCGTCGTGCAGGACAACAAGGAGCGGATGGAGAATCTCGCCCAGGTCTTCCTCGGCATCCGCATGCAGTGCGCCCAGTGCCACCACCATCCCTACGAGCAGTGGAGCCAGAACGATTATTTCGCCTTCACCGCCTTCTTCTCGACCCTGCAGAAGAAGGGCGTGCCGAAGCTGCCGGAGGAGGACATTTACTTCCACAACCGCAAGCCCGCGGAGATGGAGCATCCCGGGACGAAGGAGAAGCTGAAGCCGCGCCTCCTCGGAGCCGCCGCGCCGCTCGACATCCCCGCGACGCAGGATCCCCGCAGTGAACTCGCCACCTGGATGCGGGCCAAGGAGAATCCCTACTTCGCGAAAGTGCTCGTGAACCGCTACTGGAAACACTTCTTCGGACGCGGCCTCGTCGAGCCCGAGGACGACATCCGTCCGACCAATCCCGCGACCCATCCCGAGCTGCTCGACGAACTCGCCGCCTCCTTCGTCGAGAGCGGGTTCGACCTGAAGCAGCTCGTCCGCACGATCACGAACAGCCGCACCTACCAGCGCAGCAGCGATCTCCTCGAGGGCAATGCCTCCGACGAGCAGCACTACGCGCGTTACTATCCGAAGCGACTCCCCGCCGAGGTGCTGCTTGATTCCGTCAACGACGTCACGGGGTCGGCGAATTCCTTCAGCCGCCAGCCCCAGGCGGTGCGGGCCATCGCCCTGCCGAACGAACGCGGCACGATCGAGTCGGAGTTCCTCACCATGTTCGGCCGTCCCGCGATGGACACGGCCTGCGAGTGCGAGCGCACCGGCGAGGCGAACCTCGCCCAAAGCCTGCACCTCCTCAATTCCGACACGATCCAGGCCAAGCTCACCGCCGGCAACGGCCGCGCCGCGATGCTCGCCAAGGCGACGGACCGCAGCGACGAGGACCGCGTTTCCGAACTCTACCTGCGCGCCCTCAGCCGCCGGCCGAATCCCGACGAACTCGCCATGGCCCTCTCCCACCTCAAGAAAAAGCGCGACCTTTCCGCCGCCGATCCCGCGAAGCTGAGCAAGGAGAACGCGGAGAAGGAAGCCTTCGAGGACCTCGTCTGGGTGCTGGTGAACACGAAGGAGTTCATGTTCAACCGGTGAGAGGGCTCCGCTTCAAAACAGATCCGAATGACTCCCGGTCCGGCCGAGAATGAGTTCATCCGGCAGCCGCTTGTAGATCAGGAGCCAGTCAGGTTCGAGATGGCAGTCCCTCCAGCCCGTCCAGTCTCCCGTGAGCGCGTGATCCCGGTTCTTTGGAGGCAGAGGTTCTCCTTCGACGAGCCACCCCACCACCTCCTTGAGTTTTCCGAGGTCCTTGCCTCGCTTGATCTGGCGCTTCAGATCCTTTTTGAACTGGTTGGTCTGGGTGAGGGTCATTTTTCCCAGGAATCAAAAAGCTCCTTCGGGTTGGAAAAATGTTCCACTTCCTCCCCGGCGTCCGCTTTTGAAAGGGCGGCTGCGGTCGTGGCATTGGGCACCCTCAACTCGAGAGGAAACTCGCCTCTCATCGCGATCTGGCGATAAAACAAACGAATCGCCTCGGTCGGAGACATGCCCAGGGATTCGAGGATGCGCTCCGTGGCCTTCTTGGTGGAAGGGTCAATGCGAGCGTGGACGACGGAAGTTTGGGCCATGGAAGCATTGTATCACAAATGCAACACATGGCAAGCATGTGGCGGGCGATCGAGTGAAATCTTCCGCACGGCAATCGCTCCGGAATCCCACACTTCTCCTCCGCATCCCCGCCGTTGTTTCTCTGGCGAATCTGACGTTCGTTCCCCTCGAAACCGCCCATGAACCGCCTCGCTGCTTTTCTGTTTCCCCTCGCACTTGCCCTTCCGGCGCAGGCCTTCATGCCCTATTCCGACCTGCTCACGGTTTCGCCGGCGCTGGTGAAGGCGGGCGACACGGTCGAGGTCACCGTCACCGGGAAAGACCTCGAATCGCTGACGGGCCTGCGCTTCTCGAATCCGAAGATCACCGCCGCGCCCGTGGTCACACCGGCGGATGATTTCTTCCCGAAGCCGCGTCCCGTTGATGGGAAATTCACCGTCACCGTTCCCGCCGATGTGCCTGCGGGTGTCTACGAGGTGCGCACGGTCGGGTTCCTCGGACTGTCGACGGCGCGACCCTTTGTGGTGTATCCGTCAGGATCGGCGGAGTCGCTCGAGCAGGGCGATCACTCGACTCCGGAGACGGCCCTGCCCCTCGCGGCCGGAGCCGGAGCCCTCGGCACGCTCGACGGCGGCAAGTTCGACTGGTATCGCTTCGAGGCGAAGAAGGGCGAGCGGTTCTTCCTCGAAGTCACCGCCGAGCGCCTCGACGCGAAGGGCGACGTGCTCCTCGCCGTGGCCGATGCGGCAGGGAGCGAGCTCGAGAGCAGCCGCCATCACTTCGGGCGCGATCCTTTCATCGACTTCACCGCTCCGGCCGACGGAGTCTACTTCGTCTCGCTCTGCGATTCGCTCTACGGCGGAGGACGCGAGTATTTCTACCACCTCCGCCTCGGGCGCGGACCCCACGTCGATTTCGTCTTTCCTCCCGCGGGGGAGCCGGGCCAAAAACGCAGTTTCACCTTCTTCGGGCGCAGTCTCCCCGGAGGTTCCCCCGGTGATGGCTGGGCTCTCAAAGGCAAACCGCTCGAGACGCTCTCAGTCCCCCTCGACGTACCCGCCGAGGTCACGATACCGCGCAGCTTCTCACCCAACATCCCGCGCGAGGCGATGGTGCCGTCGTTCGAGCATTCCCTGCCCGGAGCCGATCCGGTGCGCATCGGATTTGCCACCGCTCCCGTGATCGAGGAGGAAAAGGCGAGCCAGCTCCAGACGGTGGCGTGGCCCGCCGAGGTCGTGGGTCGCTTCGACGAGCCGGGGGATGTCGATGCCTTCCGCGTCGCGCTGAAAAAGGGCGAGACCTGCTGGATCGAGGTGACCTCGCATCGGCTCGGCGTGGGATCGGATCCGGTCGTGACGATCGAGAAGATCACCAAGGACGCCGCCGGAGCCGAGACCTTCACCGCGGTCGCCGAGGGCGACGACCTCCCGACCTTCTACGCCCCCGATTCGCTCGACGATCTCAACGCCGACTCGCTCGACCCGGCCCTCTCCTTCACCGCGGATGCGGATGGCGACTATCGGATCACGCTTCTGAACCAGGCCGGTGGCGGCAGCGTGGCCCATCTCTATCGCCTCGCGATCCGAAAGGCCCTGCCAGATTTCCAACTCATCGCCGGCACCGAGCTCGCCAAGACGATCAACAACGACGCCTTCCCCTGGGTGCCCGTGCTGCGCCGTGGTGGCTCCGCGATCTACCGGATCATCGCCTTCCGTCGCGATGGGTTCGAGGGCGACATCACCATCGCCGCGAGCGGACTGCCTGCGGGCGTCACCGCCGATCCGCTCGTGCTTTCGGGGAAAACGTCGCAGGGGTTCCTCACCGTGCGCGCGGCGCCGGACGCGGCCGAGTGGCGCGGCACCGTCGTCCTCAGCGGAAAGGCCAAGATCGGCGAAGCCGAGGTGACGCGCGAGGCGCGCTCCGCCTCGATCGTGTGGGGCAGACGCGTCTTCGGCAACCAGGCCCAGGTCCGTTCGCGGCTCGATCTCGAGACGGTGCTCTCGGTGGTGTCGGAAAACGAGCCCACCCGCGTCGACCTGAAGGAGAACAAGGTCTGGACCGTGCCGGTCGGCGGCACCCTCGAGTTTCCGATCAAGACGACCGAGAGCGGCACGCGCACCGGCAGCCTCGCGATCAATGTGCATGGGTTTCCCGGGATCGGGCGCAATCCTCCCTCGGTCTCGATCAACGAAGGACAAACCGAAGGCGTCTTGAAATTCGATTTCAAGCCCGGCCCCGCCTTCAAGCTCGAGCCCGGCCGTTATCAATTCGTGCTGCAGGCGGTGGGCAACGCGAAATACCGTCTCAATCCCGCCGCCGCCGAAGCCGCGAAACAGGAATCGGATCGCATCAAGGCGATGAAACCCGCCCTCGCCGACGCCGTCGCGAAGGCGAAGACCGTCCTGAGCGAGGCCGACAAGGAACTCGCCGCTGCGAAGCAGCGCGAAGCCTCCGCCGCGGATGATGCGGCGCGCGCCGCGCTGAAAGGCGAAACCGCCGCGGCCCAGGCCAAGGCCGATGCAGCGAAAAAAGCCTCGCAGGAAGCCGAGGCGAAACTCGCCGCGCACGCAAAAGCCGAAGATACCGCCACCAAAGCCGCCGCCGCCGCCGAGACACGCACGAAGGAACGCAGCCAGCCCTTCGCGACCTATTCGATGCCCATCACGGTCGAAGTGACCGAGGCGGCGAAGAAGTGACATCAGGCGGCGCAAAGGTGATTTTTGTTGGCGTAAGGCTGTATGCAGACCATCGAGCGAGGACGAGGCGGCCTACCATCGAGCGCGTAAGAAGCGGCCTACGGAAGACGCGGAATTGCAGAGGACCGAGATAGATGCCGCAGGCATCAAGGAGGGAAATGCCAATCTGATCAGCTTTTCTTCCGCTTCTGTGTTTTCCGTGTATTCCGTAGGCCGCCGCTTCCTCCCTTCCCATCACTTCGCTTTCGGCATCGTGATGTAGGGCGCCCGAAGGTAGACCGGTTCGAGGGCCTTTTGCGCAAGGTCATTCAGATCAGCATCGCGATAGCGAGCGGCGAGAAGTCCCGCCGCGGGATAGGACAAGATCGCTCCCGCGACCCTTTCGACGACCTTCGCATCGCAGGTGTGGATGGCGAGTCCCCCGGAGAGAAGCGGGGCGAGGAATGCGTCGAGATCGGCCTCGTCGACGAGTTCGGGGTCTCCCTGCAGTTTCCGATCCCGCACCACTGCGACAAAAAAGCTGCCGCGTCTTGCGTCTCCGACGACGAGATAGGAATCGGCATCGGTCTCCCACGCTTCCAGCGAATTGCCCCCGATCACCGGCAGGCCCATCGCCACGGCGAGCCCGTTCGCGACCGCGATTCCCACGCGCACGCCGCCGTAAGATCCGGGACCAAGCCCCACGACGATGCCCGTCAGCTCATCGCGATACTTCTCCACCAATTGCGAGAGAGGGGCGAAAATGGCAGCGTTATGCGCCCGGTCGGTCGTGAAGGTCGACTGATCGACGACACGGCCTGAGCCACGATCATAAACCGCGAGCGTCGCACGACGGGTGGAGGTCTCGAGAGCCAGGATCATCGTCGGGAAAGGGTCACGTGGCGCACCCCGTCGGGCAGGATACGGAAGGAAAGGACATGTGTATCGCGGGGCAAAAGGGCGGGAAACTTTTCCGACCACTCCACGACGAGGATTCCGTCTTCATCGAGGTAGTCGTCCCAACCGATGTTCTGTAGCTCGGTCGCGTCCTCGAGCCGATACCAATCGAAATGAAAGACCGGGCATCGTCCTGCCCGATACTCCTGCACCAGCGAAAAGGTCGGGCTCGTCACCTCGTCGTCCGATCCGAGACCGGCCACGAGGCCCTTGCAGAAATGCGTTTTTCCCGCACCGAGATCCCCATCGAGTGCGACGACATCGCCTCCCTTCAGCCGCGCCGCAAACGCGCGGCCCGCCTCGATCATCTCCGCCTCGGTGGCGGCTTGGAAGGATTCATCCATCAGGTGCGGTAGTGTTCCCAGCCGCGGCCGATCGTGCCGGTCGTCGTGGCGGTGATCTCGCCGATCATGGTGAGGGCGAGGTCGGGAAAGACCCGGCTCCACTTCGCCGGGAGGTCGCGGAAGGTATCGGGCGAAAAGGTCATGAGCAACTCGTAGTCCTCTCCATCGCGAATCGCTTCTTCCGTCGAGACGCCCATGTGGCAAGGCAGGCTCGCTTCGTCGATCCGGAATCCCGCTCCGCTCGCGGCGACAAGGCGCGGCAGATCGGAGCCCAGTCCATCGCTGAGATCCATCATCGCCGTCGGTTTGGCATGGGCGGCGAGCCATTGCGCTTCGCGCAGCCGTGGCGTGAAGGTGAGATGACGCCCGCCCGCGAACGAGCCGCCGAGCTTTCCCGTCACCGCGATGAGATCGCCCGGTTTCGCGCCGCCGCGGAAGACACACTGCGCGGCCTCCACCGTCCCGGTCATCGCCACCGTGATCATCGCACCGGTCACCGGCAGCCGCGAAGTCTCGCCACCGACGATGCCGCAGCCGCCTTCCTCCGCCGCCGCGATCAATCCGGCATACCAACCCTCGACCTCGGCAAACGATCGTCCCGCCTCGACCGCGATCGTGACGAGGGCATGCGCCGGTCTTCCGCCCATCGCGGCGAGATCACTGAGGACGCGGTTCATCGCCTTTCGCCCGACGAGGACCGGATCGGTGCCAGGGAGAAAATGCACTCCTTCGACGACGCAATCGGTTTTCAGCAATTGCCATGTACCATCACCGGCTTCGACCACGGCACAATCATCGCCGGGCCCCGCGATCACTCCGCGACCGGACGGGATCATCGCGACGAGACGCGACACCACCGCCTCCTCGCCGAGATCGGCGACGGAGGGATCGGGGGAGTTTCGCGGGCAAAGTTCCATACTCGTGCCCGGTAGACCGGGACATATCCACCATACTCCTCCCGGCCCACGCGTCATCCGGAAGCTCGCGCGGCGGCGAAACCCGTGGCATGGGCATCCTGCCCTTGCCTTCGGCGGTAAACACGACACAGGTCCACGGATCGACGACCTCTTTCACCCGGCCAAACCAACCGAACGGGGAGAGCGCATTCCCCCCTCCCTGGATCTGACAACAATCGCGATGCATGGGCAGGATGCCCATGCCACATCCGGAGATGCAAACGCCGCGCAGTCGATATCACTCCTTCGTCCAGATCCGCGTGTTCAGGTCGAGTTCCTCGACGAGGCTGAGGACGTGGTCGAGCTCGACGAGAAATCCGCGCACTTGGTTCGCATCCGTTGCGGGCACCCCAAGCTTTGGCTCGAGAAAGGATCCCCGTTGCGGGATCGCCAAGGCAACGCACGAATCCTTGAAGGCGATCCTCAGTCCATCCCCGAAGCGTTCACGCAGCCGCACGAGCCGCTGCATCATCGAGGTGCTGAGGATGTAACGCGCCTCGATTTCGTCGGTGGAGTAGACCGCGAAGGCATCTTCAAATTCCGGATCCTCGAGCCGGATCAAGTTGGTCTCGCGACGCCCTCCGAGTTTCTGGAAGAACCGACCGAAATTGCCGAAGAGCTTCTCCGCCGTGTCCGGAAACACAAAAGTGCGACCGGAAAAGTGTTTGTGAAAATCGGCGACGGCTAAAACTCCCCGGAAAATCGTGACATAGGTCGTCGTCGTGTTCCCCTTGCTGTCGGTGGAGGTCCGGCGTTCTTCCGCATCGACCTCGGCGATGCGGAGGTAAGTCTTTCCATGACGACCTTCGATGAGATCCTCGCTCGAGTATCGATCCGGATTCGTCGTGAACAACTCCGTGCCGAGGAAGATTTCCTCCGAGAGCCCCGCCTCGCTTTGATGGCGCAGCGAGGGATCAAACATGGAAAGGAGCGGCGGCATCACCATTTCCTTGAAGGCAACTTTGTAGGCGGAGACGGCACGTCCGGCCTTGATCGAATACAACACGAACCCGATCACCAACCAGAGGAAGGATCCGAAGATGAAAAACACCTTCAAATCCTCGGCGACGGCGAACGCTCCGGCGACGCCCGCCGCCAGAGGCACCACCAGCACTGCCAGGTAAACCCCGGACATGCTCCGGCACCGCTGCCGCTCCGCCTCGATCGCCTCGAGCCGGGGTGTCAACTCGCCGAGGATATCATCGAGGTCTCTCATCGTGGAATCGTGTGTTTGTCAGGATCCGAAATCCACCGGACCCCGTTCCCCCGCGTCGGCCTCGAAAAAGTCGTGACAACGGAATCCGAACGTGTTCGCGACCAGATTCGACGGAAAACTCTCCACCGCGTTGTTGATCTCGAAGACCGCCGCATTGTAGGCGCGCCGAGCCGCGGAAATCTGTTCCTCGATCTCGGTGAGATTGCGCTGCAGGTTGAGAAAGTGCGAGCCCGAGCGCAGTTCCGGATAGTCCTCCGCCACCGCGAGGACGCGCCGCACCGCCGGACCGATCTCCTCCTCGAGCCGGAGCCGCTGCGATTCGTTCAGTTCTCCGCTCCCGATCCGGTTCCGCGCCTCGACGAGCCGGGTGAAGAGCGCCTCCTCGTGTTTCGCGAATCCCTTCACCGTTTCGACGAGCGCGGGGATGAGATCGTAGCGCTTGCGCAGGTTCACGTCGATGCTGCTGAAGGCATTGCGGACCCGGTTGCGTTTGTAGACGAGCCCGTTGAAGATCACCACCACCGTGATGACGGCGACGGCGGCGAAGAGGAGAAGAAAGAGCGTGAAGCGGGTCATGCCGTGAGAATGCCGGACTTGGCCCGGCCCGGCGATTATAAATCAACCCTGGCTTTGCAGGCAAGGGATGGATTCCCCGGAGGATTCCGCGCGCTCTTCCCGAACCCTGCAGCCGGCCTCAGTGAGGCCGGGCGTGGGCCATATGACGCCCGCCCGGCCACATTCACGGGTTAAATCACAGGTGCAAACATTGCCCCATCCCCCATCCGGGAGGGTTGACTCTCTCCCACAACCCTGTTGAGTGCCCCTGTCCATGCCCCGCACCACCCTCCTCTCCGCCAAACTCTATGGCATCGTCGATCTCGGCTACGCCGCGCCTTCGGCGCTGATCCGTGTCACCGCGGAGATGATCGAGGGCGGCATCGATGTGATCCAGCTCCGGGCCAAGGGACATTCCGAAGACGAAGTCCGCGACTGGGCGGAAAGGCTCCTGCCGATCTGCCGCGAGGCCGGCGTGCCCTTCATCGTCAACGACCACGCCGCCATCGCCGCCGCGATCGGCGCCGACGGCGTGCATGTGGGGCAGGATGACGCACCCATGGACGAGGTCCGCGGCATCGTCGGCAGCGGAATGCTCGTGGGCCGCTCGACCCACAGTCTCGATCAGGCCGCCGCGGCCGCCGCGGATCCCCGCACCGACTGCATCGGATTCGGCCCCCTCTTCGCCACCCCGACCAAGCCGACCTACACGCCCATCGGCACCGCCGAGATCCGCGCCGTACACGAGCGGCATCCCGATCTGCCCATCTTCTGCATCGGCGGGATCAAGCAGGAACACCTCCCCACCCTCGTCGAGGCCGGGGCAAAACGTGTCGTGATCGTGTCGGGGATCTTGCAAGCACCCGATATCGCTGCTTATGTCCGCGCCGCGAGGTCTCTCCTCCCCTGATTCCCACCATTCCAGCATTCCACCACTCCACTCTTTTCCCATGAGCGTCCTCGTCTCCGGTTCCATCGCCATCGACAATGTCAAAACGCAGAAAGCCTCGCAGGAAAACCTGCTGGGCGGGTCCGCCTCCTACGCCGCCATCGCCGCCAGCTTCTTTTCCCCGGTAGGTGTCGTCGCCGTGGTCGGGCACGATTTCCCGACGGAGCATCTCGAGCTCTTCAAAAGCCGCAATATCAACCTCGATGGCGTCGAGTTCTCCCAGGGCGAGACCTTCCGCTGGTCGGGCGAATACATGGAGGACATGAACGACCGCGAGACCCTCTCGGTCGCGCTGAACGTGCTCGAATCGTGGCAGCCTGCGGTGGCTGACTCGCAAAAGGCGGCGACGACGGTGAATCTGCTCGCCAACGCCCACCCGCTGAACCAGCACGCCGTGGTCGACCAGCTCGGAGACGGTCCCTCCTTCACCATCGCGGACACGATGGATCTCTGGATCCAGATCTCGCGCCACGAGCTGGAAAGCCTCCTCAAGCGCATCGATCTGCTCGTTCTCAACGATGGCGAAGCCAAGCTGATGATGGACACGTCGAACGTCGTCGCCGCCGGCCACCGTCTCCGCGGGATGGGACCGAAAAACGTCATCATCAAGAAGGGTGAACACGGTGCGATGCTCTTCGGCGAATCCGGTTTCTTCGCCTGTCCCGCCTATCCGCTGCAGGAGGTCTTCGACCCGACCGGCGCGGGCGACACCTTCATCGGCGGCTTCGCCGGCTATCTCGCCAGCCTCGGCAAACGCGACTACGACTTCGCCGATCTCACCGGTGCGATCGCCCGCGGCTCCATCCTCGCGAGCTTCACCTGCGAGAGTTTCAGCACCCACGCGCTCCAGGATCTGACGATGGAGGCCTTCGAAGAGCGTCTCGACACCTACCGCCGCTATTGCCGCTTCGAGTGAGAAGCCGCGCCGTCCCACGGGGAAAGTTCCCGCTCGATTCCACGCGTGACGCGGTTTACCCTGCCGCGTCATGCAATGGTTCTACGCCGACGAAGCCCGCGTCCAACACGCCGTCACGAGCGAGGAGTTGCCCGCCCTCGCCGCCTCCGGCACGCTGAGCTCGTCCACCCTGGTGTGGAATGAGGCGATGGCCGGCTGGCAACCCGCCGCCGCGGTGCTGCCCGACCTCTTTCCGGCCACCGCCACGCCACCCCTCCTCACCGCCGCACAGCGGCGGGAGATCGCTCCGCCGGCGGGTCCGGCCTTTCCCGGCCAGCGCGGCACGGCCGATCCGGTCGCGATCTGCGCGCTCGTCTTCGGCATTCTCTCGATCCTGCTCTGCGGTCCCTTCCTGGGTCTGCCGGCCGTGATCTGCGGACACCTCGCGAGAGGTCGCGCTCGCGAAGAGACCTTGCCATCGTCGAACGGCGGTCTCGCTCTCGCCGGGTTGATCACCGGATACTTCGGGCTGATTCTCTCCCTGCTCGTCATCGCCTTCTATGTCGTGGCCATCCTCGTCGGCATCGCTTCCGGGATCGACGACGCCAACCCGCCCACCCCCTGAGGGCGGGCACCCGCCGACCCGAACATGCCCGATTCCGGAAAAAACGCCGCCGCCCGGCTCGTCCGCATCGAGTGGATCGGGCTCGCCGTGCTCCTCCTCGGCCTCGCCTTCGCCCTGCGCTCCCTGCCGGTCCGCGACTCGCTCGAACGCGCGACGCTCTGGATCGAATCGCTCGGCTGGTGGGCGCCGGCGACCTTTCTCGTCCTTTACGTGGCCTGCACCCTCCTCCTCGTGCCGCGTACCATCCTCACCGTCGGCGCGGGCTTCCTTTTCGGGCCGCTCCCGGGGCTGCTCTGGGCGCTGCTCGCGATCAACCTCGGCGCGAACCTGGCCTTTTTGTTAGGGCGTCATCTCGCGCGCGGGATCGTGGAGCGCCGCACGCGGGACCGCGGCCGCATCCAGGCCCTCGACCGGGCCGTGGCGAAAGACGGCTGGCGCATCGTCGCGCTGACGCGCCTGACGCCCGTCTTCCCCTACTCGCTGCTGAATTACGCCTTCGGACTGACGCGGGTGCGCTGGCGGCAGTTCGCGATCGGGTCTTTCGCCGGGATGTTCCCCGGCACGCTCATGCTCGTGATCCTCGGCACCTTCACCGATTTCGCGGCGGAGCGGAGCGATCATCCCAAGGGCATCCTCGTCAACGTCCTCTATGCCACGGGCGTCGCCGGCACCCTGCTCGCGACCTGGGTCGTGACCCGCTTCGCGAAACGGGCCCTCGAACGTCATCGCGCGGACTTTTCCGGCGGGGAAACGGATCCGCCGCCGGCATAAACATTGAAGCCCCGCTCGCGCAGGAATCCGACAAGCACCTGCCCGCTTTCCTTCGCCAGCTTCACGGCGAGACTGCTCGGTGCCGAGATGCCCGCGACGACGGGGATGCGGGCGGCGAGGGACTTCTGCATCAGCTCGAAGGAAATGCGGCCGCTCACGAGGAGGATCGTTTCATCCAGGGCGGTGCCGTGGACCAGCGCATGACCGATCACCTTGTCGAGGGCGTTGTGGCGCCCCACGTCCTCGCGGAGGATGAGAAGACCTCCTCCGGCATCGAAGACGGCCGAGGCATGGAGCCCGCCGGTGCGATCGAAGGTCTCCTGCGCGGCGCGGAGCTTCGCCGGCAGGGAAAGGAGCAGGACCGGATCGGGCAGCGCGGCGCGCGGCACCGGCGGAAAGGATCCGAAGACCGAATCGATCGTCGCCTTGCCGCAGACCCCGCAGCTCGAGCTGGTGAAAACGTGCCGCGTCAACTTCGAGAGATCCGTCTCGCGGCGGAGCCGGACGTCGAGCGTGTTGCCGATGCCCCCGGGATCGACATCGGGGCAATGCGCGATCTCGGCGATCTCGTCGGGGTGACCGATCACCCCTTCGGTGAGGAGAAATCCCGCGGCGAGCTCGTCGTCGTGTCCCGGCGTGCGCATCGTCACGGCGACGTTCGCTCCATTGACGCGGATCGCGAGCGGCTCCTCGGCCGCGACCCGGTCGATCGTCCTGACAAAACCACCATCGGTCCGGTAGCGGTCGATCGGGGCGGCCTCGTCGTGCGCCCCTTCCCCGATCGCGGCGAGGTCATCGGCGGTGTTGAGATTGGCGAAAAACGCGAGCTCCCTTTCCGCCACCGGCACCTCCCCGATGAGCCCCCTTCTTGCCGCCTCGTCGAGCAGGTCCTGGAGCCGCCGCCGGTCCGCGGCGAGGAATTCATCGACGAGCTCCAGCATCCCGGCCCGGGGATACAGGGCCGCGAGCGGCTCCCACCCATGGTCCGTCCGCGGCACCAACCCGCCTTCCCGGGCGATCAGATGCGAAAGATACGAGGCCTCCATTTTCGGCAGGTCCACCGCAAGGACGAGCACCCACGGTGCTTCGCTCGCGGCCAGAATCGTGCGCAGGCCGCCGAGCGGTCCGAGGTCCGGCACCTCGTCGATGACCCGGGTCACGCCTTCGAGGATCTCGGGGAACGGCTGTTCCGGACGGGTCGAGAGCCAGAGATGATCCGGGCCGAGCGAGGCGAGCTTGCGGAGCTGGGCGACGTAGAGGGGATGGCCGCGCCAGTCGAGAAAGGCTTTGTCGCGCCCGAAGCGGCTCGAACGGCCACCGGCGAGGAGCGCCGCATCAAAACGAATGGGTCCGGACATGATCGCGGTCCTCTCACGGAACGACATTCGCGGTACCTTCGAGATCGTTCACCGCCTTGTTGAGGACGCGGATGATGTAGTTGTTCGGCTGCTCCTTCAATCCCGCCTTCATCGCCGGCAGCACGGGCCGGGCGGTGTCGTCGAGTTCATCGAGGACGATGGCGGCCTCGAGCCGCGCCCATTCGTTCTTGTCGGCGAGCCGCTTCTCCAGGAGCGCGAGCCCCTTCGAGGTTAGCCCCATGTGGCAGAGGGCGCGGGCGGCGGCGATGGAGACGGCGGGCGATTTGTCATCGAGCGCCTGGCTCAGGGCGGCGGCGGAGCCCGCGGTGTCCTTGGTCTCGGCGGGATAATTGCCGAGCCCGGTCGCGGACCAGTACCGCACCGCGGCTTCGTCATGCCCCAGTCCGGAGAGCATCGCCTCGATCCCCTTGGGGCCGCCCGAAGCCTTCGCCGCGGCGGCGGAGAGATCCTTCACCAGCTTGGCGCGATCGCCGCTGCCATGCAGGATGGCGAAGGTGGAGCCCGCCGACTTTTCACGGCGCTCGATCTCGGACTCGGGCATCAGGCCGAGGTCCCCGATCCCGAGCTGCCACGCGGTGAGCGCGGCCCGGAGCTCGGCGAGCTTCGCGGCATGGGCGGGATCGCCGGCGAGATTCCTGATTTCGTGCGGATCGGACTCCAGATCGTAAAGCTCTTCGACGGGCTTCCGTGGTGCGGTGTAGAGGGCGGCCGCCGCGGGCATCTTCCCCGCCGCCATCGCCTTGCGGATCTCCTTCATCGTCGTGCCCTTCTCGCAGGTGTTGATGAACTGGGTGGCGGGCTTCAGTGGTTCGAAATTCCTGACATAACGCCAACGCCCGTCGCGCGCCGTGCGGATCACGTCGTGCCGCTCGTCCATGCGGTCGCGCGCTCCGAAGACGAACCCCCGCTTCTCCGCGCCGAGAAACGACTGCCCCTGGAGGTGCGCCGGCACCGCCAGTCCCGCGAGCGCCAGCAGGGTCGGTGCGAAATCGACGGAACTGACGAGACGGTCGTCGCTTTCCCCCGGCGCTTTCGTCGCGAAGGCGGAGCGGATCTTTTCGGGATAATGCACGATCAGGGGGATGTGCGTGCCCGAGTCGTAGAGCCAGCGTTTCCGCCGCGGCAGCCCCGTGCCGTGGTCCGACCAGAACATCACCACCGTGTTCTCCCACTCGCCCGCTTCCTTGAGTTCGGCGATGAGCTTCCCGGCCCACGCGTCCATCGCGGTGATGAGCTCGTAATTGCGTTTCCAATCCTCCCGCACCGCCGGGGTATCGGGATAATAAGGAGG
>JALRFZ010000761.1 GCA_023253615.1 Verrucomicrobiales bacterium
GAGGTCGCACTCGGGATCGGGATTGTCGAGATTGATGGTGGGCGGGATCGCGCCGTGCTTGATCGCCAGGGCGCAAGCCGCAAGCTCCACACCGCCTGCAGCACCGAGGAGGTGGCCGGTGACGGATTTGGTGGAGGAGACCGGCACGCGGTAGGCGGCCTCTCCGAGCGAGTGTTTCAGGGCGCGCACCTCGGAGACGTCCCCGATGCTGGTGGCGGTGGCGTGGGCGTTGATATAGGAGAGCTCGCCGGGCGAGACGCCCGCTTTGGCCAGGGCGAGGCTGATGGCGCGCGAGGCCTGCACCGCCTCGCGATCGGGATCGGTGAGATGGACGGCGTCAGAGGTCGCGGCACAGGCCAGGATCTCGGCGAGCGGCGCGGCCCCGCGCTCGAGGGCCGCTTCGAGATCCTCGAGCACGAGCACGCCAGAGCCTTCGCTGAGGACGAATCCATCGCGGTCCTTGTCAAAGGGTCGCGAGGCGCGCGTGGGATCGTCGTTGCGACGCGAAAGGGCCCTGAGCTGGCTGAAACCCGTGAGAGCGAGATGTGTCACCGCGGCCTCGGCGCCGCCGGTGAGCATGGCGACGGCATCACCGCGCTGGATCGTGTGGAAGGCCTGGGCGATCGCGTCGTTACCCGTCGAGCAGGCGGCGGCAACGCCGAAGGTGACGCCGTGGGCCCCGGTCTGGATGCTGACCTGCACCGAGGCGGAGTCGGCGGTGATCATGGGGATCATCAGCGGATTGAGGCGGCCCGCGCCGCGCTGGTCCATGACGTGCTGGTTGTCGGTGTAGGTCTGGATGCCCCCGGCGCCCGAGCCGATGATCACGCCGATGTCGTTCGCGTTCGACGCATCGATGACGAGGCCGGAGTGGCGCACCGCCTCGCGGGCGGCGGCGACGGCGAACTGGGAAAAGCGGTCGGCGCGGCGGGCTTCCTTCGCATCCATCACCGTCGTCGGGTCGAAACCCTTCACTTCGCCCGCGATGCGCACCGGCAGGTGATCCACCGGCACGAGGGTGACCGGTCCGATGCCGGAGCGTCCTTCCACCACCGCCCGCCACGAGGTCTCGACGTCGTGGCCGACGGGGGTGATCGCACCCATGCCCGTGACGACGACACGGCGGGGCAGGAGGCGGGGAATGACGGAGGGAAGCTGGCTCACGGAAAGATTCGCATTCAAAACCCCATCATGAAAGCCCCCTTGCGCGAGGAATGCGAGGAGAAATGCACAAAAACGCCCATCTGCCGCCGCCTTGGAGCCACCTGCCGATTTCGCTGAAGTTTCACCTTCCCTTCATCATCGTTTCACAGGCGGCAGCGAATCTCCTGAAGAAATGAGAAATCGCTTCGAGACCGAGACCAGTTGGCGTTCCCTCGCAAAGGGCGATTTGCCGACGCTCTCGCGCTGGCTGACGGCCTCTGGATCGGAAAGCCGCCTCCTTTTTTGCGTGCTGACGATTTGGGGTGGTGTAGGAATTTATGGAGCGAGCGTGGGACTCTGGCGCTCTCCGTTGATGGCGCTCTACATTGGGGTGAAGTTGCCCTGCATCATCTTTCTGACTCTTTTCATCAACGGCCTGATCAACGGAATGATCGCGCAGATCCTCGCGACCGGTCTTTCTTTCGGTCAGACACTGCGGGCGATGTTGATGTCGTTTGCTGCCTTTGCCTTGATCGTCGGCTCGCTGAGTCCGGTGACGCTGGGGATGGCGATCGATCTGCCGGGCCCGGGTGCTCCGGGAGCGGCTGAGGCCCATCGGAGCCTCCTCCTGTCTCACACGGCCTTGATCGCTTTCGCCGGCATTGTCGCGACCGCGAAGCTTTATGGCATCCTGCGGATCTTTACAGGCGATGTTCGCGTTGCCCGCAAAATCCTCTTCGCGTGGCTCGCCGGGAATCTCTTCGTCGGTGCCCAGGTTGGCTTCATACTCCGCCCCATTTTCGGCAGTCCCCGGCTTGAGATCGCGTTTCTCCGTCCCGACGCGCTGAGTGGAAACTTCTACGAGACGGTCTGGTGGGCTCTTTGCCAATCCTTCCGCTGAATTCTGATCCTCATACCACCCTCATCCATGCCACAACCCATGAATCCGAATCCCGAACCATCCACCCATCCCACTCCCGGTTCTGCCGAGGGCGACGAAAACCATCCCACGCCTCCGCCGCTCCCCGAGGTGCCCGTGACTCTCTTGCGTCTCGTCGATGATCTATTGAAACGTCCGCTCGCGCTGCTCGAATACGTGCAGTCGGGAGCGACCGGTGTCGTCGTGAAACGGCTGCTCGTCATCATTGCGGCGGCCTTTGCCCTCTTCGGTTTGGTCCTCGCGATCTTTTCCGGTGGGGGGCAGTATCTCTGGGCTCCGCTGAAATTGATCGCCGGAATCGCCGTCAGCGGTGCGATCACTCTGCCCAGCCTCTACATCTTCAGCTGCCTCAACGGCCACGATGTAACGATCAAGTCCGTCGCCGGGGTGCTCGTCGCCTCCCTCGCCCTCGTGGGGTTGTTGCTCATCGGATTGACTCCCGTGCTCTGGGTTTTCGCCCAATCAAGCACGTCGCTGCCTTTCCTGGGTGCGCTCGCGCTGCTCTTTTGGTCGGGTGCACTCGCTTTCGGACTTTCACTCCTTTTCAAAACCGGGGCGGCGCTGATGGCGAAACGGAATGCCTACCTCGATCTGTGGGTCATCCTCTTCATCCTCGTCACCCTGCAGATGTCGACGGCCTTGCGTCCTCTCATCGGCACGTCCGCGACGATCCTGCCGACCGAGAAAAAGTTCTTCCTCGTGCACTGGTTCGATGAGATCTCGCTGAGCTCGCGCGAGACGAAGAAAACTCAGCCCTGAACCTCCGAAAACTGGAGCTGGTAGAGCCGCCGATATTCCTCGCATCGTCCGAGGAGCACCTCGTGGGGTGCTTTGTCGAGGACGCGGCCATCGCTCATCACCACGATCTCGTCCGAATCGAGCACGGTGGAAAGACGGTGGGCGATGGCGATGACGGTCTTGCCGCGGGAGAGCTCCGCGAGGGCGTCCTGGATCGCTTTCTCCGACTCGGAGTCGAGGGCCGAGGTGGCTTCATCGAGGAAGAGGATGGGCGCTCCCCGCAGGATCGCCCGGGCGATGGACAGGCGCTGCTGCTGCCCGCCCGAGAGGGTGCAGCCCTTGTCGCCGAGGATGGTGTCGTAGCCGCGGGGCTGGGCGAGGATGAAGTCGTGGGCGTGGGCGAGCTTCGCGGCACGCTCGATGCTTTCATTCGTCGCACCGAGATGGCCGTAGCGGAGGTTGTTCCGGATCGTGTCGTGGAAGAGGAAGGTGTCCTGGCTGACGAGGCCGATGTTGTCGCGCAGGGAGGACTGGGTGTAATCGCGGATGTCCTTTCCATCGATGAGTACGGCACCGCGCTCCACTTCGTAGAAGCGCAGGATGAGGGAGAGCAGGGTGGATTTCCCCGAGCCGCTCTGGCCGACGAGGGCATACTTTTTCCCGGGCTCGAAATGCAGCGAGACTGCGTCGAGCGCGGCCGTCTCGCCGGTGTAGGAAAAAGACACGTCCCGCAGCTCGATCTCGCCGCGGCAGGCGGTCAGCACGGAGGCGCCGGGGCGGTCCCGCACATCGGGCACGGCATCGATGTAGCCGAAGACTTTCACCGCCGCGACGTAGCATTTCTGCAGCTGCACCTGCATGCGGCTGAGCATCTTCGCGTGGGGGTAGATGCTCATCAGACCGAGATTGATCGTCAGGAAGGTCTCGGGTTTGATCTGGGTGTACCAGGCATAGACCATGCCGATGGCGATGCCGAGGGCGCCGACGATCTCCACCATGGGGCTCGACATCTCCATGGCCTTGCGCCAGCGCATGATGAACTTGTTGATCTGGCCGCTGCCTTCGTTGAAACGCTCGCGCTGGTATGCCTCGCGCCCGTGGGCCTTGACGAGACGGATGCCCGAAAAGCTCTCGTGCAGGGTGACCATGAGACCTTCGGATTCCTGTTCCTCCTTGCCGCCGGCCTTGCGCACCTTCCGGCTGATGAGGGCGACCGGCACGATGCAGAGCGGGAAGACGAAAAGCGCTCCGAAAGTGTAGAGCGGGTCCATCATCGCGACCATGAAGATGATGGAGAGGATCGCGATAGGATGCTGGATCAGCGCACTGAGGAGCTGGCTGCCGGCGTCGGCGGTGGTGCGGGTCTGGTTGGCCACCGTCTGGATCAGTTCGCCCTGCTTCACCGTGTTGTAGAACGAGAGGGATTGGCCCATCAGGCTGGTGAAGACCTCGTCGCGCAGCCGGTAGAGGACCTTCAGGTTGATCCAGAGCATGCAATACTGGTGTAGGAAATAGAACGCGCCGCGGATCAGCAGGAGAACGGGAATACTGAGGCAGACGATGAGGACGAAGATCCATTCCTGGTCCGCCGGCAGATCCGGGGCGGGGAATTCGATCTTGGCGAGGGCGGAGAGGTGAAGGTCTTCGAAAGGACGATAGACTTTTTGGATTTCCTCACCCTGCGAAGCCGGCAGCACGATGACGAAGACGGATTTCAGCACGAGGAGGAGAAAACCGTTGAAGACGCCCGCGAGGATCCCGAAGAAGATCCCCCAGATGAAGCGGATTTTGAGAGGTTTCACGTAGCCGAGGAGCCGGCGGAAGACCGCGCGGCGATCCTCGGCGAGATCGTCGGAAGAAGCGGTCGCGAGATCGAGGGCGCGTGGCTGGGGTGGCTTGGAGGAGGTCTGGGCCATGGAGGAAGGGCCGTTTCCGGAAACGGGGAGGGGATTGGTAAGGGAGAAAGAAGGCGCACGCAAGGTCAGGAAACGCCCATGGAATTGTGCGGAGGGTGGATGGTGCCCGCGAAACGGTGCCATCGTATTGCGAAACTGCCCGCGAAACGGTGCCAGGTTATAATCGGTTGGTGCTAGGTCGGTTGGTGCCAGGTTATAGGTCGGTTGGTGCCAGGTTATAATCGGTTGGAAATCTAGCGGGCGTTATTGACGTGATGAACGAATGAAGTTGTGATGATGTTTAATCATGTAATCTGGCTTTATCACTGTTTTGGGGTCGTTCGCGGACCTATTAATTTCGGCTATGCCATCGAGGATTCGAAAATGCCGGGAGTAGTGCCAGGTTATTCCCCAAAATGCCCCGGACAGTGCCAATAATGCCGGAAGTGGTGCCAGGTTATACCCGTCCGGGAAGCTTGCGGGTGAATTTGAAGGTTTGGATGGGATGAGTTTCGAACGATATTTTGTGGGCTGCTTCGATTTTATCACTGTTTTGAATGCGTTTGCCGAGGACCTGTTTTTGGGCGTTGCAATCCCGGTTGGGCGGCTCAAGACTTCGGGTGTCGGATGGTCCGACGTTTTTTCATGCCTCCGATCCCCGAAGACGCTGCCGCCGGATGGTATTGTGTGCGATCGCGCCCCAAGAGCGAACACATCGCGGCGCGGAACTTGCAGCAGTTCGCCCATCTCGACGAAGTCTTTTGTCCCCGGATCCGTTATGAAAAACCGACGAGACGGGGCAAGGTGTGGTTCGTCGAGGCGCTCTTTCCCGGATACTTTTTCGCCCGATTCGACCTCGTCTCCGATCTCCGCGCGGTGAACGCGGCTCCGGGGGTGACGGGGGTGCTCCATTTCGCGGACTTCTACCCGCAGGTCCATGATTCCTACATCCGCGACCTTCGCGAGGAATTCCCCGAGGCGGAAAACGCGGTCCGCGTGATCCGCCCCGAGATCTCCCCCGGCGACGAGATCGTCGTGACGGACGGGGTGATGAAAGGGCTGAAAACGATCGTCACCAGGCTCGTCGGCGGGGGAGCCCGGGTGGCGGTGCTCCTCGAATGGCTCGGCCAGGAACGCGAGGCCGAAGTTTCGCTGCGCTCGGTGATGCGACCCGGCGATATCCGACAGGAAATCCGGTGATCCACCCGTTGGTCTTCTCACTTCATGCTTCCCAAAGCCGGGGAAATGCGATATCTTTATAATTTTCATATTATAGATAATTAACAAACTTTGATTGATGAATTTTCCGATCTGTTTCATCCTGCTGGCGATGATGTTTTTGATGACCGGGGGGCTCCGGTCGGACGAGACGAAAAAGGAGACCCCTGTCCCTGAGGTGAAGGAGGCTCCGGCTGACAAAGCGGTGGACGCAAAGCCGGGAAAGGTGGTTGAGAAACCCGTTGATAAACCTGCCGTGAAAGCTGCGGCGGGCGGTGCCGCCGGGGCTCCGACGCATGCGGTGAAGCCGGAGAAATTCGTGCAGAAGGTGAAGGTGGGTGGCACGGTGCAGGCTCTCCGGGAAACACCGGTCGAGTTGAATTTGAAACGTTGGGCCGATCTGACGGTGGTCCGGGCGATGCCGCACGGTTCGACGGTGAAGTCGGGCGAGGTCATTCTCGAGTTGGAGACGAAGGATCTGGTGAAAAAAATCGATGATCTCAAGCGCTCCCTGCCGACCCAGGAGCTGGAACTTGCGGCGGTGGAACTCGACCTGGAAAAGGCCGAGAAGACGACGCCCCTATCTCTCGAGCAGGCGATGCGCGAAAAGATGCAGGCCGAGCAGGATCTCGCGCATTTCGAGGATGAGGACCGCCCGATGCAGGAACGGGCCGCGCGCGAGGATGTGAAGGAAATCAGGGAGGCTCTCGCCTACGCGCAGGAAGAGCTGAACCAGCTCAAGAAAATGTATGAGAAGGATGATCTCACCGAAGAGACCGAGGAGATCATCCTGCGCCGGGCCGAGAACACCGTGGCCCGTTACCAGTGGATGCTCGAGCAGACCGAGGCCCGGTCCGAGCGGACCTTGAACGTGAACCTGCCGCGCACCCACGAGAACCTGAAGCGGGGGCTCGAGCTGCGCCAGATCGACTGGCGTGCCGGGGAAAAAGCGATGCGCGACGGCCTCGAAAAGCTGCGCCTGTCCACCGCCGCGAAGCGGCGCGAAATGGAGGATACCCGCAGGGCCCTTGCGGAGCATGAGGAGGATCTCGCGGCGATGCGGGTGACCGCGCCCCACGATGGGATCGTCTACTACGGCATGAGCCAGCGGGCGAAGTGGACGACGGCCTCGCTCGTCGACCGGAAGCTGATTCCCGGAGGCAAATTGTCGATGCGCGAGATCGTGATGACGATCGTCGATCCCTCGAAGGTCCGGGTGCTGCTGTCCCTGACCGAAGAACAGCTCAAGGACCTCGCCGAGGGTCAGAAGGGCGTTTGTCAGGCCAAGTGGAAACCGGATTATCCATTCGATGCGACGCTCGAGTCCATCCTCCATGTGCCCTATGCCGACAAGACCTTCGACGCCGTTCTCTCGGTGAAAGCCCCGAAAGACGCCCCGGCGCTGCTGCCGGGAATGTCGGCCGATGCGGAGCTGGTCGTCTATGAAAAGGAGGATGCCCTGCTCCTGCCAAAAGCCGCGCTGAAGAAAGAGGGCGGGCGCGAGACCGTGGTGCTCGCCGATGGCAAGGTGGTGACGGTCAAGACGGGGCGTGCCGACGGCGATCGCGTGGAGATTCTCGAAGGCCTCGCGGCCGGGGTCGTCGTCCGCCTGCCCGAGGTGAAGAAGGACGCTGCCGGGGAAGACGCGTCCGGGAAGGAGAAGAAACCCGGGACTCCGTCCGTTGAAGCGAAAAAGGAATGACCTCCGTCGCCAGGGTTTTTCTGATCGCATCGGGCTGTTGGGGATTTGTCTCCGCTTCGGCCGCCGAGGATATCGATCGTGCCATCGCGAAAGGCGTCGGATTCCTTGTCGCCGACCAGAACTCCAACGGCAGCTGGGGATCGGCGCGCGATACCAAGGGATTGAACATTTATGCCCCGGTGCCGGGGGCGCACGACGCCTTCCGCGCGGCGGTCACGGCGATGGCGGTGTCGGCCTTGCACGATTCCGGCCTCGCCGGGGGACCCGGGGCGGCACGCGATGCGCTGGAAAAGGGCGAGGCTTATCTGCTGGAGCACCTTCCGAAAATCCGGCGGGCCACCGCGGATGCGATCTACAATGTCTGGACCCACGCCTACGGCATCCAGGCGCTCGTCGATCTCTGTGAACGCACCGACGACGCCGAAAAGCGGAAGCGCTACGTCGATCTCATCAACGGCCAGATCGATCTGCTGGGCCGCTATGAATCGATCGACGGGGGCTGGGGCTATTACGATTTCCGGATCGGCACGGCGCGTCCCTCCTCCGATTCGATCAGCTTCACGTCGGCGACCTGTTTGATCGCTTTCCGCGAGGCGGAGGCCCTGCCCGGGGTCGTCCTGCCGAGGGAACTCGTGGACCGGGCGATCGATTCGATCAACCGCCAGCGGAAATCCGATCACAGCTACCTCTACGGGGAATATCTCGATCAGATGCCGATGCGGGGCATCAACCGTCCCGGCGGCAGTCTCGGGCGGAGCCAGGTGTGCAACCACGCCCTGCGCATCTGGGGCGACGAGAGCGTGACCGACGAGGTGTTGAAGGAATGGCTCGTGCGCCTGCGCGACCGCAACGGCTGGCTCGACATCGGCAGGAAACGCCCCATCCCCCACGAGGCGTGGTTCCAGGTGGCTGGCTATTTCTATTACTACGGGCATTACTACGCGGCGCGTTGCGTCTCGCTGTTGCCCGAGGGCGATCGTGCCGAATACCGCCGTCTCGTCGCCGATCTCATCGTGCCGAAGCAGGAAGCCGACGGATCGTGGTGGGATTTCCCTTTCTACACCTACCATCAGCCCTACGGCACGGCCTTCGCGGTGATGACGCTCGCGCGCTGCCGGGAGAACGCCCACGCCTTCTGAGCTTTTCCTTTTGAGGAAAACCGCTTTCTGCGGGAGAATCCCGGCCCATGCAGACGAGCGACTATGATTACGAGCTGCCCGAAGAGCTCATCGCCCAGCACCCGCCCGAACGGCGGGGCGAGTCGCGCATGATGGTGGTCGACCGGACCGCGGGCACGATCTCGCACCGTGCTTTCGCCGATTTCCCGCAATTCGTCGGGGCGGATGACCTGCTCGTGCTGAACGACACCCGTGTCGTCGCGGCGCGTTTTTTCTCCGACGACGGACGTTCGGAGATCCTGCGGGTCGAGGCGCTCGACGAGCGCACGTGGAAATGTCTGGTGCGTCCGGGGAAGCGTTTCCGTCCGGGACATACGGTGATCATCGGGGGATGCACGGGCACGGTTTTGTCGGTCTGTGAGGAAGGCGGCGAACGGATCATCGCCTTCGACGAGGCGCCCGACGAGGACCGCCACGGCCATCTCGCCCTGCCGCCTTACATCCGCCGTCCCGACGCGGCGGATGACCGCGACCGCTACCAGACCGTCTATGCCCGTTCCTCCGGTGCGATCGCCGCGCCCACCGCGGGACTGCATTTTTCCAAGGAGACGCTTGCGGCGCTGCCGCACGTCTTCGTCACCCTCCACGTCGGGATCGGCACCTTCCGGCCCGTCTCGAGCGAGAAGATCGCCGGGCACCGCATGCATTCCGAGCGCTACGAGCTGAGTCCCGCCACCGTCGCGGCGATCCGCTCGAGCCGACGCGCCTTCGCCATCGGCACCACCGTGGTGCGCGTCCTCGAGACCTGTGCGAGCGGAGGCGAGCTTGCCGCCGGGGCAGGGGAGACCGATATTTTCATCCACCCGCCCTACGGTTTTCGCGCCGTGGATGCCCTCCTCACCAATTTCCATCTGCCGAAATCGACCCTGCTGATGCTTGTGAGCGCTTTCGCCGGGCGGGAACTCATCCTCGAGGCCTACCACGAGGCCGTCCGCGAGCGCTACCGGTTCTTCAGCTACGGGGATTGCATGTTGCTCGTTTGAACAATTTCTTTTGTGTTTCCGCTTGTTTCCCGGAGGATCTGGGGAAGAATAGCGCATCGAAACCGGTTTCCCCGCACCGCCGCGGGGATCAGGCGCAGACAGACCGCCGATGTTCCATTTCCTTTCCCAGAAGCGCCTCCAAAGCCGCGGATTTTCCAGCGGCCAGAAGCGGCGAAAGCTCAGCGACACCGCCTGGACCGAGATGCTGCGCTCGGGCTGGCAGGTGAGCGGGGTGCTTTTCGCGGTCTTCGCCGTGCTCGTCTCCGCGTGGATCATCGCCTCGGCCAGCGCCGATTCCGTCTTCGCGGGGCGGCCCTTCCGCACCGCCGTCGTCGTCACCGTGATCTCGGCGACCCTGGTGGTACACTGGCACGTCAGCCTGCCGCAGACCTTCCGGCAGAATTCGCGGATCGCCCTGATCCTGCTCGTCATCCTCGTGCAGTTGATGCTGGTGAAGCTCAGCGGATTCGTGGCGACCAAGTTCGTGGCCGGGGACGGGTTCCGTTTCCTCGTCGAGCCCTACATCTTCGCCCCCATCGTCGTCTCCCTTCTCGTCGGTCGCCGCCACGGCACCTTCGCGGTGGTCTACTCGAGCCTGCTCGGCGGGATGACGGTGGCGAAAGAGGAGGCCTTCTATTTCATCATCTTCTCGATGATCTGCGGATTTGTCGCGATCTATCTGACGAACAATGTGAGGCGTCGCAGCCGCCTTGTCATGGCCGGCACCTATGCGGGGATCGCCTGCGTCCTCCTTGCCACGACGCTCGGTCAGATCCAGTGGCCGGAGTGGACGGCGGATCTCGCGTCATGGGAACTGGTCGCCAAGCAGGTGCTCTCGGCCGTGCTCGTGTCCACCCTCACCGCCGTGCTCGTCAGTGGTCTGCTGCCGCTGATCGAGGCCGGATTCCGCATCACCACCGATGTCTCGTGGATCGAGCTGGCGGATCTGAATCACCCGCTGCTGCGGCAGATGACGATCGAGGCGCCCGGCACCTACCACCACAGCCTCGTCGTCGCCACCCTGGCCGAGACCGCCGCCGAGGCGATCGGGGCGAGTGCGGTGATGTGCCGTGTTTGCTCCTATTTCCACGACATCGGCAAGATGAAGAAACCCTCCTACTTCATCGAAAACATCGGCGACGGGCACAACCCGCACGACGATCTCACCCCGAACATGAGCGCCCTCGTCGTGATGGCCCACGTGAAGGACGGGGTCGACCTCGCCATCAAACACAAGATGAACGAGGAGATCGTGAACGTGATCATGGAGCACCACGGCACCTCGCTGATCCGGTTTTTCCATCACCGCGCCCTCAAGCAGCGCGAGGAGGTGCAGCGGCAGGTCGCCGAGGGCAAGGCGCACGAGGATGACATCCCCGATGTGAAGGAGGAGAGCTTCCGCTATCCCGGGCCGAAACCGCGGACGCGGGAAAGCGCCATCATCAGCCTTGCCGATTCGGTCGAGAGCGCCTCGCGCAGCCTG
>JALRFZ010000006.1 GCA_023253615.1 Verrucomicrobiales bacterium
GCCGCTCTCGATGATGGTGGTGCAGACGAGCACGTCGAACTCATGCCGGATGAAGCGGCTCATCACGTCCTCGAGCTGGTCGCTCTCCATCTGCCCGTGCCCTACCTCGACACGGGCGCCGGGCACGAGATCCTGGATGCGGCGCTTCATCCCCTCGATCGATTTGACCCGGTTGTGGAGAAAAAAGACCTGTCCCTGGCGCGCCAATTCCTTCTCGATCGCCGAGCGGATGATGCGTTCATCGTAGGGACAAACGGTCGTGGCGACGGGACGGCGGTTCGGCGGCGGGGTGTCGATCACCGACATCTCGCGCACGCCCATCATGGAAAGATAGAGCGTCCGCGGGATCGGCGTGGCCGACAGAGTGAGGACATCGACGAAGCGCCACATTTCCTTGAAGCGCTCCTTGTGCTGCACCCCGAAGCGCTGCTCTTCATCGACGACGACGAGGCCGAGGTTCTTGAAGGCGACATCCTTGGAGATGACGCGGTGCGTCCCCACGACGATGTCGGCGGCGCCGGAGAGGAGATTGGTCAGGGTCACGCGCTGCTCGGCGGCGCTGCGGTAGCGGCTTAGGATCTCGATCTTCACGGGGAAGTCGGACATGCGCTCGCGGAAGTTCCGGTAATGTTGTTCTGCCAGGACGGTCGTGGGGGCGAGCACCGCGACCTGTTTGCCCGACATCACCGCCTTGAAAGCCGCGCGGATCGCCACCTCGGTCTTGCCGAAGCCGACGTCGCCGCAGATGAGGCGGTCCATCGGCTTGGGGCCCTCCATGTCGATCTTCGTCTCGCCGATGGCGCGGAGCTGGTCGGGCGTCTCTTTATAAATGAAAGCGTGCTCGAATTCCCACTGCCACTTGTTGTCGGGCGGGTGCGCGTAGCCGCGGTGGGATTGGCGCTCGGCCTGGATCGAGAGGAGCCGCCCCGCGTAATCCATGATCGCGTTCTCCGCATCCTTGCGCAGGCGCGACCAGCGTTTGTCACCGAGGCGCGAGAGCTTCGGGGCTCCTTTGCCCGTGCCGATGTAACGCGAGACGAGGTGGGCCTGGTCGAGCGGCACGAAGAGCCGGGCCGATTCGTCGTATTCGATCTCCAGCACCTCCTGCCCGCCGTCGGGCGTCTCGCGGGTGCGGATGCCTTTGAACTTCCCGATCCCGTAGTCGATGTGCACGACGAGGTCGCCGTAGTTGTATTCGCGCAGGCTCGCGACCTGTTTGCTCGACTGCAATTCGCGGGCGAGGCGGTAGCGGCGGTGACCGCGTTGATTCTGGTAACGCCCGAAGATCTCCGCATCGCTCAGCACCGCGAGCTTCGCATCGGGAATGGTGAAGCCGCGGCTGAGAGAACCGATCAAGGGTTTCAGAAAGCCGTCCTTCCAGGCCTTCTCGAAAATCAGCTCGGTGAAGCGCTCCTTCTCACCGTCCGAATGGAAGGCCATCAGCACGGTCCAGTTCTCCTTCTTCCACTCCGTGATCTGACGTGAGAATTCGTCGCGGCGCGCCTCCTGGAGGATGAAATCACCCGCCCCGAATTCGCCGAGGGGATTGTCGTAACAGGCTCCGTCGTGATCCTCGGGACCTTCGATCAACTCATCCGTCTCCGTGACGATGCGGACGTGGGCGTATTCGCTTTCGCAATCGACCGCGATGACGAGATCCTTTTCCCCGAGGTAGTCGGCGATGCGGCCCGACTGTTCGAGATTGGCCTCGCTGAAGAGAATCTCGCAAGAGGCCACCTTGCCGATCGAGGTCTGCAAGTCGATGTCGAATTCGCGCATCGACTCGATCTCGTTGTCGAAGAGCTCGATCCGGGTCGGATGGAGCGCCTGCCACGAAAAGACATCGATGATCCCGCCGCGGAGGGCGAACTGGCCGCGCTGATAGACCTGGGCCTCGCTTTCATAGCCGGCCGCCTCCAGTCTCGCGGCAAACTCCTCCAAATCGAGCTTGTCGCCCGGTTTCAGGGTTTCCGCCTGCCGCGTCAGCGATCCCGGAGGCGGGGCACTCTCGGAAAGCGACTCCGCCGTGAGCACGACGATGGCCTCGCCCCTTTCGCGGGTGATCTCGTGCAGCTCTTTCAAGACCGCGAGACGCTCCGCCGCCGATTCGGGGTCGGGCAGGGTCTCCTCGAAGCCGGCCCATTCATATTCCGGGAGAAACAGCGCCTCGCGTCCCCACACGCCCAGCTCCGTCTGCATCACCTCTTGCGTTTTCACCTGCGAGCAGAGCACCCAGACGGCCGAGTCGAGTTCGCCGGCCTCGCGCCACGCGGCGATGGCTGCGGCGACATAGAGCGGCTGGCCTGCCTCGGCGATGTGATCGATCACGACCGGCTCCTCCGGCGTCGCGAGCGGGACCCGTTTCAAAGCCGCGGCGATGCGACGGCTCCGGCGCAGGGCGGGCGTCGCGAGGTCGAGCGGATCGGTCTGTTCGCGGGAGGATTTCAAGACCGGGATGCTACCCGCAGTTCGGCGCACGGGAAACCGGATTTCCTCCCGCGTTTCAATCCGCTTCCTCCCATTCCAGAAGGCGCGAGACAGGTTCGCGAGCTTTCTCGAATCGTTGATTAAGATCGCTTAATCTTCTCTGAGATTTTATAAAAAATATGATAAAATTGCAGATTTGTGATTTCATTCTTGCAAAAAGCGGTCTCGACCGATAAATTCTCGTCGCATGTCAAAGGAGAACACCGCTTTAGCCGAACGTGCCAAGAGGGCCCGTCGTATCGTCAAGAATCCCGCCCTCTACAAGGTGTGTTTCGGGTGCGACTCGATCGTCGCGAGCAAGGTGAACATCTGCCCGAACTGCCACGCCTACCGTTTCGAGTGCGATGAAGATCGCGTCGTCGACCAGGCCCGGGCGCTTTCGATGCGCGAGCAAAATTCCGTCGTCGCCGAAGACCTTCTCTAAGAGCGTTCTTCAAGAGCGGGGGAGGGGAGAGAAATCTCCTTGCAAAACCGGCGGGAGCCTTCATCTTGCCTTCCTCGCAAACCGGTGGCCGTCAGGTCGCCGCCTGTGAAAGGGTAGATTCCGGAGCGGTCAAACGGGGCAGACTGTAAATCTGCTGGCAATGCCTTCGAAGGTTCGAATCCTTCTCTGCCCACCATCACAAAGCCAGGTCCGGCTCGTCCGGACCTGGCTTTGTGATTTTCGGGGCAAAGGTTCGAACTTCAGTTTGATTCGGAGCGAGCCTCGGCGAGCGAAGTCAGGCGGAGCGATTCGATCCGGCCAAATCTCACTCCCGGACTTGCGGCATTGCCGCGGTAGGCCCTTTTGGGGTAAATTGGAAGGGTCATGATCCTCCGTCCCGGTCGCGCTTTTTCGCTTTGTCTTTTCCTGCCCGCTGTTGCCGGCCCGCTCGCCGCGGCCGACGTCAAGCTCAGCTTCAACCGGGACATCCGGCCGATCTTGTCCGAAAACTGCTTTGCCTGTCACGGCTTCGATGCGAAAACGCGCGAGGCCGACCTGCGGCTCGACACGGCCGAGGGAGCGGCGATGGATCTTGGGGGCTACCAGGCGATCGTTCCCGGTGACCCGGAGAAGAGCGAGGCCTGGCAGCGCATCCTCTCGACCGATCCGGATGAGATCATGCCGCCGCCGAAGTCGCACAAGACCCTGACAGACGCCCAACGCAACACTCTCAAGCGCTGGATTGAAGAGGGTGCGGTCTACGAGCGGCACTGGTCCTTCGAGGCCCCGGTGAAGCCGGAGGTGCCCGCGGGAGCTTCCGCGATCGATGCCCTGCTGGAGAAGCCCCTCGCGGCCCGGAAGCTCGCCTTTCTCCCCGAGGCCGACCGCGCCACCCTGATCCGGCGGGTCGCCTTCACCCTCACGGGACTGCCGCCGACGCTTGCCGAGGTCGAGGCCTTCGAAAAGGACGCCTCCCCCAAGGCCTACGAGGCAATGGTGGACCGTTACTTGCAATCCCCGCGCTACGGCGAGGAAATGGCGCGACATTGGCTCGACGTGGCCCGCTACGGCGACACCCACGGACTGCACCTCGACAACGAGCGCCACATGTGGGCCTACCGCGACTGGGTCGTGAAGGCTTTCAATGAAAACCTGTCCTTCGACCGGTTCACGACCTGGCAGCTCGCCGGGGATCTGCTGCCGAATGCCACGACCGATCAACTCATCGCGACCGGCTTCAGCCGTTGCAATGTCACCACCAGCGAGGGCGGGGCGATCGACGAAGAATACCGACACCTCTACGCGATCGACCGGGCCGCCACCGTGACGACGGCCTGGCTCGGGATCACCGGAGGCTGCGCCCAGTGCCACGATCACAAGTATGATCCGATGAGCGCGAAGGATTTTTATTCGCTCTACGCCTTCTTCTACAGCGCCGCCGATCCGGCGATGGACGGGAACATCGCGAAGACCGCCCCGATCTTGAAACTCCCCGCGCCCGGCCAGCAGGAGGCCCTCGACGCCGCACGCAAAGATGAAGCCGCCCGCATCGCCGCACTCGATGCGACCGCGCTCCCGACCTATGCCGAGCCGGACGCCAAGGCCGCTCCGGTGGCGCGCGAGCAGGTGATCTTCGACGACCTCTTTTCGATCGGAACGGTCCAGCGCAACACCTCGCGCAACGCCCCCGTCTGGCTCGACCGGCCGGGATTCGGCGCGCCGTCGGGACGCCGGGTGCTCGAGCAGGCGAACGGCCAGTTCTTCGAGCACATCCTCACGCCCGAGTTGATCCCGGTGACCGTGCCGGAGAAAAACGCGCGCTTCGAAATCTCGGTGCGCCCTGATCCGCTCAGTCCGCCGCAGGCGATCGCCATCGTTCTCAACGGCAAACGGATCTACTGGGGTGATCCGGCGGCGTTCGAGGTCTACAACGCGGGCAATCCGGCGAAGGTGGTCTCGATGGGGGCTCTGCCCGAACCGGGGAAATGGACGACGCTCTCCTTGGATCCCGCGGCCCTTGAGATCGCTCCCGGATCGCGGCTCAACACGATCTCCGTGCAGATGGTCGGTGGCCGCGTCACGTGGGACCGCTGTATCGTGAAAGGCGAACTGAGCCCGACGAAGGATCCACTCGCGTCGTTCGCGCTCTGGTGGAAAGCGCATGGGAAAAAAGCCCCGGCCGATCTGCCCGGCCCGCTCGCGAAGACGCTGACCGATGGCCCTGACAAAACCACCGACGCGACGGCGCGCGAGGCGCTGCTCGCCTTTTACCTGCGCCGGGTCGCGCATCCGGCGGATGAATCGCTCGCGGCTCCGCGGATGGCCTGGCATGAGGCGCGCGTCGCGACGGCGGCGGCGGACGAGGCCATTCCCACGACCCTCATTTTCAACGATCTTACCGAGCCGCGCGAGACCTTCATCGCCGAGCGCGGTCAATACGACAAGCCCGGGGAAAAGGTCGAGCCGGCCATACCAACGAATTTCGGTCCCTTCACCGCGCCGCAGGAGGCGCGCCGCCTCAACCGTCTCGACCTCGCGCGGTGGCTCGTCGCGCCGCAACATCCCTTGACGGCGCGGGTCACGGTGAACCGTTTCTGGCAACAGGTCTTTGGCACCGGACTGGTCAAAACGAGCCACGATCTTGGATCGCAGGGCGAGCCCCCGAGCCATCCGGAATTGATCGATTGGCTCGCGGTGAGTTTTGTCGAGAAGGGCTGGGACGTGAAATGGCTGATGAGAGAGATGCTGATGTCGAGCGCGTTCCGCCAATCCTACCGCGCCAATGAGACGACCCTCGCGGCCGATCCCGAGAACCGTTTTCTGGCGCGGGCACCCCGCATCCGCCTCGACGCCGAGCAGATCCGCGACAACGTGCTCTCGGTGAGCGGACTCCTCAACCTGACGATGGGGGGACGCGGCACCCGCACCTACCAGCCGCCGAACATCTGGGAGCCGGTCGGCTACGGCGATAGCAACACGCGTTATTACCTGCAGGACCACGGCGATGCGCTCTACCGGCGCAGCCTCTACATCTTCTTCAAACGCACCGCGCCCCCGCCCTTCATGACGAACTTCGACGCGCCCAACCGCGAGCAGAGCTGCACCAAGCGCGAGCGCAACAACACGCCGATGCAGGCCCTGCAATTGCTCAACGACGTCCAGCATTTCGAGGCCGCCCGAGCGCTGGCCGAGCGGGTCATCACGGAAGGCGGCAAGGACGATGCCACGAGATTGCGCTGGCTCTTCCGCACCGTCCTGAGCCGGGTGCCGGATGAAAATGAGACCGGCCTGCTCACCGACGCCCTCGCCCAGCAGCGTTACCACGCCGGAGCGGACGCGAAGGCTGCGGCAGCCATCGTCGCGGCCGGCGAATCGGTGCCGAAGCAGGTCGCCCCGCCCACGGAGACGGCGGCCTGGACGATGGTGGCAAACCTGGTCCTGAATCTGGACGAAACGGTGACGCGAAATTGATGAATGGGAATCTCTATGTGGCATGGGCTTCCAGCCCATGCATCGCGGCACGACCCCGAATGCCCCATCCGATGAATTCGCGAAGGATCGCCTTCCCTTATTCCAAACCTTCACCGTCGAACACATGGGCAGGATGCCCATGCCAAGGATCCCCCTCATGAATCCCCTCCACGAACACGACCTCCTCCTCTCGCGCCGGCAATTCTTCGGCCACAGCGGATTGCGCCTCGGCGGGCTCGGTTTGGCGAGCCTGATGGGACGCGACGCGTTTTCCGCGGCCCCTGCCGCTTCCTCGACGCTTGTTCACCCGCCTTTGCCCGGACTGCCGCATCTCCCGGCGAAGGCGAAATCGGTGATTTACCTGCACATGAACGGGGGGCCTTCCCAGATCGACACCTGGGATTACAAACCCGGCCTCTCCGAGTGGTTCGACAAGGACATCCCGCCGAGCGTGCAGGGCGGCCAGCGGCTCACGGGCATGACGAGCAAACAGGCGCGTTTTCCCGTCGCTCCGAGTCTCTTCCAATTTTCGCAACACGGCCAGTGCGGCCGCTGGGTCAGCGAACTGTTGCCGCACACCGCGAAACACGTCGATGACATCGCTCTTGTGAAGACGGTCCACACGAACGCGATCAACCACGATCCGGCCTGCACCTTCGTCATGACCGGACGCGAGGTGCCCGGCTTCGCCAGTCTCGGCTCGTGGCTCGCCTACGGGCTCGGCAGCGAGAGCAACGACCTGCCCGCTTTCGTTGTCCTCACTCCGAACTGGAGTTCGAAGGCAGCGGCCCAGGCCCTCTTCACACGGATGTGGAACAGTGGATTCCTCCCCGGAAAATACAGCGGCGTGGCCCTGCGGGCCTCGGGCGATCCGGTCCTCTATCTGAAGAATCCCGAAGGCGTCACCCCGACGCAGCGGCGAGCCCAGCTCGACATCCTCGCGGAGATGAACGCGCACCGTTTCGGGCAACTCGGCGATCCCGAGATCCAGAACCGCATTTCCCAATACGAGATGGCCTTCCGCATGCAGACCAGCGTGCCGGAGCTGACCGATCTCTCCGGCGAGAGCAAGGCGACCCTCGAGAGCTACGGTCCCGACGTGCAAAAGCCCGGCACCTTCGCCGCGAGCGCGATCATGGCCCGCCGCCTCGTCGAGCGCGGCGTGCGCGTCGTCCAGATCCTCCACCGCGGCTGGGACCAGCACGGCAACCTGCCTTCGGACATCCGGCTCCCGGACCGGATCGATAACGTCGTGCCGGTGATATTCGACCGCACTTCGTACGATCAGATGGCCGAAGAGATGGTATCCGGGGAGATCATGGCCACCAGCGCCGGTGTGCTTGCCGGGAAGCTTGGGCAGATGGCTAACGGGGCAGTCTACGACGAGGATCGAAACGTACACGTGATCCACACCGCGAAACTTGACGCACTGCAAGAAATTGTCGACCAAGGGGAGCCCGTGCTTTGCTTTACGGCCTACCAGCATGATCAGCAGGCGATCCTGCAGAGATTCCCGAAGGCGGTCGTATTCGACGGAGAATCGAGCCTTAAATCGTGGCAGGCTGGAAAGATCCCGCTTTTGATCATGCACCCACGGAGCGGCGGGCATGGCGTCGATGGGCTTCAGGTCGGCGGTAGCGTTGCCTGTTGGTATGGTTTGCCCTTCTCGCTGGATCTTTATGAGCAGGCGAATGCCCGGCTGCACCGTTCAGGGCAGAAGAATAGTGTCGTAGTGCATCACCTCGTGTCCGTCGGTACAATCGACCAGCGGATTATGCGAGTCTTGGAAACCA
>JALRFZ010000027.1 GCA_023253615.1 Verrucomicrobiales bacterium
GAACCGGCCACGGCGGTGGGGGCCGGGGGCGTTTCCTGCGCGGCCAGAGCCCCGGTCAAGCCCGCGGAAGCGAGGGCGATGAACATCCCTTTCTGAATCAAAACCTGCGGCATCATACGACGGACATCTTGCCCAAAACCGTGCAGCCTGAACACAAAAAAACCCGGCGCGAACAGGGACGCACCGGGTTTTGCAAAGTCGGGAGAAGTGCCCCGCGGGAAGATCAGAAGGGAATCCGGATGCCGGCGCGCATCATCGTGAAGTCGGGCTGGCCCTGATCGACCCAGTTGTAGGAGAAATCGCCGAAAAGACCCACGCACCCCCAGGATTCGAAACGCACGTCGACACCGGCACCGACGTTCCAGAGCATCTCGGAAGATCCGGCGGAGACGACCCCGGGACCACCGAAGAAGTAAGGGGCGATCGTGCTGCAGCATTCGCCGCCGAGCGGCAGACGGTAGACGGCGTTGAACTTGCCGACCTGGATGTCGCTGCCACCGCCCGTGCCGGAGCCATGAAGGTGGTAGCTGCCCTCGAATCCGAAATTGTGGCCGAGGAAGTAGGCGATGGCGAGACCGCCGCCCATCGTTTCCTCGAGGCGGTTGTCCTCGGGCCAGAAGCCGGAAAGATAAAGGCTGAATTCAAAACCCGCGTCGTAGCAGTAGCTGGGCGAAGTGACGCGCTGTTCGACGCCGGATTTGGCGCTCTGGTAGGCCTCCTTGTTCCAATTCCAGCCCGCCTGGGTGGCGGTGCAGAGGAGCAGCGAAAGTCCGAGGACGAGAGTGGTTCCTTTCATGGGAGCAAATGAGCGGAGTGGTTGGGATCAAGCGATGCTACAAAGAAATTTCGGTACGACAAACCATTTTTTCGGCGAAATCGAGGGACGAACCTTTTTCGATTCGCCGGGGTTCCTGTCTTCCCCCATCACGCCGGATCACCCGCTCACGCCCAAACGGGGGCGACGCGGGACCTTTACGGGTTGATCCGGTGAGGTAAAACGGGGTATGAATACGAGCCAAAGATTTCAGATGAAAGTCCCCCTCCTCCCCGCCCTCGCCCTCGCCTTTGGTTTTCTCTGCGCCCCGGGTGCGGCGGCCGCCACGCCCAATCTCGTGATCTTCCTCGCCGACGACGCGGGCTGGGGTGATTTTTCCTTTTCCGGAAACCCCCAGGTCGCGACCCCGAACATCGACTCGATCGCGGAAGGCGGCGTCTCACTCGATCGCTTCTATGTTTGTCCGGTGTGCTCCCCGACCCGGGCGGAGTTCCTCACCGGCCGCTATCATCCCCGCACCGGTGTGAAAGGCGTCTCCACCGGAGAAGAGCGTCTCAATCTCGATGAAAAGACCCTTGCCGACGCCCTCAAAACCGCGGGATACACGGCGGGAGCCTTCGGCAAATGGCACAATGGCTCGCAGTGGCCCTACCATCCGATGGCCCGTGGCTTCGACACCTATTTCGGCCACAGCTCCGGCCATTGGGGCGAATACTTTGATGCGCCCCTCGAGGAGGATGGGCGGATGGTGAAGACCGAGGGATACATCGTCGATGTTTGCACCGACAAAGCCCTCGCTTTCATCGAGCGGAACCGGGATAAACCGTTCTTCTGCTACGTGCCCTTCACCACCCCGCACTCGCCCTGGGCCGCCCCGGAGGAAGACTGGGCGCGATTCAAGGACAAGCCCATCACCCGGACCGCCACCCTGCCCGATCAGGAGATCGCCGACGAGACCCGTTGCGCCCTCGCCATGATGGAGAACCAGGACCGGAACGTCGGGCGCGTCCTCGCAAAGCTGAAGGAACTCGGCCTCGAGGAAAACACCCTCGTCGTTTATTTCTCGGACAACGGTCCCAACTCGATGCGATGGACCGGCGGCATGAAGGGCCGGAAGGGCCAGACCGACGAAGGCGGGGTGCGCTCCGTCTGCTATCTGAAATGGCCCGCGAAGCTGCCCGCCGGACACGTCGTGCCGCAGATCGCGGGGGCCATCGACCTGATGCCCACCATCACTTCGCTCTTCGGGGTTCCCCGGGCGGGCGACAAGGCGCTAGATGGCCGCGATCTCTCACCGCTCCTTCTCAAACAGGCAACCGAATGGCCCGACCGGATGCTCTTTTCCACCTGGGCCTCGAACATCAGCGTGCGCACCCAGACCCATCGTCTCGATCATCAGGGACAACTTTTCGACATGATCGCCGATCCGGGGCAGACCACCCCGGTCAATGAACGCGAACCCGAACTCGCGGCCGGGCTCGCCGCCGCCGTCGATGCCTGGCGCAAGGAAATGTATGGACCCGATGCCGTGGCACCGTCGAGGGAAAAGGGCCAAGGCAAGGGCGGAAAGGCGAAGGGGTCCGCGAATGCCGTCGATCCCCGCCCTATTCCCGCCGGATACCGCGAGTTTCCCATCACCATGCTCCCCGCCCGCGACGGTGAGCCGCGCGGCACCGTGGAACGCAGCAGCCGGGCGCCGAATTGCTCCTACTTCGTCAACTGGACGAGCCCCGACGACTCCCTCGTGTGGAATCTCGACGTCGTCACGACCGGCCGCTACGAAGTGACGATCGACTACACCTGCCCGCTGCCAGACGCGGGTTCCCTCATCGAACTCCGCTTCGGGGATGCCCGCCTCACCGGCAAGGTCGCTCCCGGGTGGGATCCCCCCCTGCACACCGATCAGGACACCCTTCCCCGCCCCCACGGCGAGAGCACGATGAAGGATTTCAAAACCCTCGTCCTCGGCGAAGTCGAGCTCACCGCCGGAAAGGGTCCCCTCACCCTCCGAGCTCTCGAGATCCCCGGAAAGTCGGTGATGGATCTGCGGCGCGTCACCCTGACGTTGAAGTAGCGCGTCCCATCGGCGTTCGGAGCCGGGAGATCCCCGCCACATTCTCCGCTGACATTGGCGGGAGAATCGCTTACCTGTCCGCGGTCCCCGCATCCGTCTCCGGAATCCCGCCATGTCCTCTTCACGCCCTGTCCGTGTTCTCACCCTGGTGTTGTCGTGTTGCGCCGCGCTCGCTCCGGCGCAGGAGTCGCCGCCCCGGTTGTTGATCGATCCACAGGGGCATCCGGGGTCGGTCTGGGAGATGTTCTTCCGCACTTCGACGGACGAGCTGATCACGGTGGGCGACAAATCGATCCGCTTCTGGGATCTCGGGTCGGGCGATCTCGTCCGCACCTTGCGTGGCGAGATCGGCGAAGGACCTTCGGGCCAACTCCACGCCGCCACTCTCTCACGGGACGAACGCTATCTCGTGGTGGGCGGGAATGATGCGGACAACACGATCCGCATCATCGATCTGGAGACGGACCGGATCGCCGCCGTGCTGCGGGGGCACACGAACACCGTCCTCCACCTCGACTTCAGCGATGACGGCCTCTGGCTGGCGTCGGGCAGCATCGACACGGACGTGTTGGTGTGGGATCTCGCGGGTCTCGCCGACGCGGAGTCCACCCTGGAGATGACGCCGCAGGAGCGGCTCGACGCGCACGACGAGCCGGTCTATGCGTTGGATTTCGCACCCGATGGCCTACGTCTCGTGACCGGAGGCGATGATGACCGGCTCATCCTCTGGCAAAGAGAAAGCCCGGAGGCGGGATTTGAAATCCTGGCATCGGGTACGGAGCACACGGACGATGTCTCGGCGCTGGCGTTTTCCCCCGGCGGGGCGCTGATCCTTTCGGGTGGCACCGACCACGCCCTGAACCTCTGGGATGGCGAGACCGGAGAATTCATCGAAACGACCGATGCCGATCTGGGATCGTCGATCCACGCGATCGCTTTTTCGCCCGACTCCCGGCGTGCCCTGGTGAGTTCGACCACCGGAACAGGCGGTGTCACGGCGATCTATGATCTCAAGACAAACACCCGCCTCGTCGAGTTCGGAGGACATGACAACCGCGTGCGCGCCGCGGCCTGGCATCCGGATCGGAATCTCGTGGCGACCTCGGGCGGTGATGATCACGACGTCTATCTCTGGCGTCCGGATGCGGATGCCGGAGCGGAAACGGAGGCGGGCGAGCTCGTCCACCACCTCGTGGGCGCCGGCCGGGCGAACTGGTCGGTGGCTTTTCACGACACCCTCCCTGGCGTGGTGGGCTTCGGCCGGACCTACGCGGCGGATGAACCTATGGAGCGTCAGCCGCTCGAGCTCGCCTTCGACTTCCTGAATTTCGAATTCGTGGAGGACGGCGAATACACCCGCACGCTGGAAGCGAGCGGCGACATCACCTTGGAGAAAACCGATGACAAAACGATCGCGATCGGACCCGACGACACGATCGTGACCGACCGCAGGGTCGATGGGATCATCCGCACTTACACCTACCTGCCGGATGCCTCGGAGATCGTGGTGGGTGGCAGCTTCCGCCTGATCTCGCTCGCCGCCGAGCCGAATGGCGAGGGAGGTCATGACAAGGTGCATGAGTTCATCGGACACAACGGAGAGGTGAAGGCCGTTTCCCCCTCGCCGGATGGGAGACACCTCGCAACGGCCTCGGATGATCAGACGGTGCGGCTCTGGAGCGTGGAAACGGGCGAGCTGCTGGCGAGTCTCTTTGTCACCGCGGAGCGCGAATGGGTCTGCTGGACGCCTTCGGGCCACTAGCACGCTTCGCCCGGCGGCGAGCGCTACATCGGCTGGGATTTCAACCGCGGCACCGGGCGGCTCGGCGGGTTTTTTCCGGGCGATGTGTTCCGCGAGGCCTTTCATCGTCCGGATCTCGTGGCGGAGACGGTGCGCCTCGGCAGCTTCGCGGCGGCGCCGGGCGACACCGGTGCGGAGGCGATCGACATCGATGCGATGCTGCCTCCGCGGATCGAATGGATCTCGCCGGCCCGGAGCCACGGCACCCGGGATGACGGCATCGTGACGGTGCAGGCCCGGCTCGATTCCTCCAATGGCGAACTGACCGAGCTGAAGCTGCTCCTGAACGGAAACGCGATCCATCACTACGAGCTTTCCGACGGGACCCGCTTCTCCTACGAGGAGGAGGTGGAGCTGAATCCCGGCGAGATCCGGTTTTCGCTCTACGCGGGCAGTGTCCATTCGGGCTACACGAGCGAGGAACGCATCATCCGGTTGGAGGCGGAGAAGGCGGACTCCCCCGCTCCAGCCCACGGATCGGCGGACGGCGACGACGGGCTGGCGGAGCTGCTGAAGCCGGGTCTCTACATGCTCGCGGTGGGCGTGAGTGATTTCGCGCACGCCGGGATCCCTGATCTGGAATACTGTGACGACGGTGCCACAGTGATGGCGGCATTTTTCGAGGGGCAGGAAGGAGGCCTTTTCGCCAAGACCGAAATCCGGCTGCTCACGAACGGGGAGGCAACCGAGGGGGTGCAGGACAAAAAAGTCAGGCGGCGCGTTTTTCTGGTGCAGGAGACCATCTCCTTGCCTTGGCCTTCTGGCGGGCGACAAGGTTTCTGCGCTGCTTCCACGCATCGTTGAAGTGAGGTCC
>JALRFZ010000316.1 GCA_023253615.1 Verrucomicrobiales bacterium
CCTACGAGCTGCTCACCGGGGATCGCTTCTCGTGACGCGGTGTCGTCCATGACCAGGTGGCTGCTCACCGGGGGAGCCGGCTACATCGGCGCGCATGTCGCGCGCGACCTCCTCGCCTCCGGCCGCGAGGTGACGATCATCTCATGTTTCGTCGTCGCCCCCTGGAACAGGGCGGTGAAGGGCATCGAACCGCCGGGCGGGATGAGGCCGAGAAGATGATCGATCTTGTCACCCACGGTGTACTGGTCGTCGACGATCTCCCCGAGCCCCTCGTTGCTGAGGCGCTCGAGGATGTTCTGAAAGGCGCGGATGAGGTCGAAGATGCTGAGCCCGTCGTCGAGAGGACGCTCCTCGTCTCCGGCCGGGACGATCTTGTCGGGTTTGTGCGCGAAATGCTTTTGCTGCTTCGCCTCGCGCTCCCCGAGCTTGCGGGCCGCCTCCTTGAATTTCTTGTACTCGATGAGCTGGCGGATGAGGTCCCAGCGCGGATCCTCCTCGTCGGCGTCCTCCTCGGGCGGCTGGACGTGCTTCGGCAGCATCATCCGGCTCTTGATGTAGCAAAGGTTCGCCGCCATCACGAGGAACTCGCCCGCTAGGCCGATGTTCAGCATCTTGAAGGTGTCGAGATACGACATGTACTGCTTCGTGATCCGCTCGATGGGGATGTCGTAGATGTCGATCTCCTCCTTTTTGATGAGGTAAAGGAGGAGGTCCATCGGACCCTCGAAGATGTCGAGCTCGACCTTGTAGGGATTTTCGACAAAATCGTCCGGATCAAAGGTGCCGGGACCTTCGCTCCCGGGCAGGACCGGAGTTTCGGGAACGGCTACGGGCTCGGGAGCTGGATCGGATTCGGACACGGGCTTGGGGACTGGTCCCTTCAGCAAAGCCGCAGGCCCGTGCCTTTGCAAGGAGGGTCTCCGCCCGCATCCGGGATATTTTCCGGCCGACCGGAGCCGGGACCTGCGTCATAAGCGGGAATTTTCCTCGCTGCTGCGGCAGATCGTGGAAATCTTGGGAATTCCCCACCCATGACTCCGCTCCTTTTCATCGAAATGACCGCCGTGGTCGTCTCCGCCCTCTACGGCATCCTCCTCGCCGCCCGAAAGGGCATGGACGTGATGGGCGTCTTCACGGTGGCGTTCGCCGTGGCTTTCGGGGGCGGCACCTTGCGGGATCTGTTTCTCGATCGCAATCCCCTCTTCTGGATCGGCAACCCCCACTACCCGGTGATCGTCTTCGCCATCGCGCTGCTCTCCGGTCTGATCGTCCGCCACCTCGGGCGCATCCGCCCTCTCCTTCCTTTGCCCGACGCGTTGGGCATGGCCCTGTTCACCCTCACGGGCACGGCCTACGCGGCCGATGCGGGAACGACCGCCTTCGTCGCGGTGATGCTTGGGGTGATCACGGGCACGTTCGGCGGCGTCCTCGGCGACCTGCTCTGCAACGAGCTGCCTTCCCTCTTCGTCCCGAGCCCGCTGAACGCGACATGTGCGTTCACCGGGGCCTGGGCCTACCTGGGCCTCCTCCATCTCGGGGTGGCGGAGCGCTACTCCCTGGCCGCCGGGATCGTCATCATCGTGGCCTTCCGCCTCGCCGCGATCCGATGGAATTGGTCGCTACCCGCGGTGCGGGACCCGCGCCCACCGGGGGCAAGCCCCGGACCGGACGGGAAATCGTAAAGGAAAGCGGCACCCGGCCTCAAGCCGGCACTTCCTTGCCCGAGGGTGCCCCGGAACGCCGGGTGGTGCGCTCGCCGCGCTCCTTCAGCCAGAGGACGACGCCCATGGCGAGGAAGATCGCGAGGATACCCCAGGAGAAATACAAGGCCCCCCAGACGCCCTCGGTGAAACCGTAGCTGTGCAGGCCGACGCCGAGATTGTTCACCCCCCACCAACTGAAGGTGGTGATGATGGCGAGGATGAGGCTGTTGGTGTGGATCCCGATCTCGCGGATCCAGCCGGCAAAGCGGCCGTGGAGCACGACGAGGGTCCAGAGACAGATCATGAGGGCGCCGTTTTCCTTCGGGTCCCATCCCCAGAAACGGCCCCAGCTGTAGTTCGCCCAGATCCCGCCGAGGACGGTGCCGACGAGCGAGAAGAAGAGGCAGAAACAGATGATCCCGTAGTTCATCCGGGTGAGGAGCTTGTAAAAATCGGGATTCTCGCGCTTGTGGAAGAGGGCGGCGAAGCGTCCGGTCAGGTAAACGAGCCCGATGAGGGCGGCGACGAGGGCGGCGGCATAGCCGATGTTGATGATGGTGACGTGGGTCGCGAGCCAGAAATTCGTGTCGAGCACGGCGACGAGCTGTCCCATCGTGTCGGTGGCTTCCTTCGCTTCGTATTTGATCGAGAGAAACATGCCGAGGACGCCCGAGACGACGGCCACGAGCGTCCCCACGCCGAGACGCGTGTAATACTCGAGGATCAAGCCCAGGAGAACGGCGGTGCCGGTGATGAAGATGACGGTGTCGTAGAGGTTGGTGATGGGCGGCCGCTCGCGGATGAGGCAGCGCAGGGTGATGCCGTAGATGTTGAGGGCGAGACCGATGAAAGCGAGGACGCCCGCGGCGAAAAGGAGACGTTTTCCGGTCTTGCTGGCCGGCGTCAGCCAACTGAACGCCATCACGACGAAGGCGAGGATGAAAAAGACGAGGGAATTGGAGAACCACTTGCCGCGGTAGAGATGGATCTCGAGCTCGGAGTGGGTGCCCTCGCCCCGGGCTTCGGCCGTCGCGTGCTGGGCATCGGAATAGCTCCGCAGCGCCGCGTGGAAGGCCTCCTCGCCCTCGTTCTTCGCATTGACGAGCCCCTGCACCCCGGCGAGCTGGGTTTTCACCCATGGCCGCATTTCCTTCGACTCCAGACCGGCGAGCATCAGATCACCGGCGGAGGTCCACTCCTCTTTCTCCGGATCCTGCGGCGGGAAGAAATTGAGTCCGCGCGCCGAGTTGGCGTGGAAGAAGAAGAGGCGCAGCGCCCCGGAGAACATGCGCTCTTCCTCGGTCTCGCCTGGCTGCTGGCGGATCGTCTGTACGAGCTGGTCGAGAGTCATCTCCGGCATCTTGTCGATCATCTCGACGGTGTCGAGCCGCTTGGCGAGTTCGGTGAGCTCGGGCGGGAGGATGTTGCCGTTGACGAGAAGTTCGCCCTTCCGGGCAAACCCGAACTGGCCGAGGAGGTATTCGAAGGAACTGACATTGCGACCAAGGGTGAGGATCATGCCCTCGATGCGGTCGAGCTCGTACTGGGGATCTTTCTCGCTCTTCTCGTATTGATCCTGCTTCTCTGCGTATTGGGCGCCGAGTTCGGCGAGTTTGGCGCGTCCGGCGAGGAGTTCGTTGTAGGAATAGCGGTCGCGCTTCGCCTTGGGCGACACGCCGATCTGCACGACGGCGGCCGAGTCATCGACGATGAAGACGGGCATGTCCTTGGCGATCTCACCGCGGAAGAGCACGTCGAGAAACCAGGCCGCATAATGGAGCTTGTGTTGCTCGCCATCCTTCGTCTCGAAAGAGACGGCGGACCTCCCGAGGAACTGCATCAGGGTGAAACGGGCCACGGTGTAGAGCGGCTTCACCCGCCCCTCGTGCTGGACGAGGAGATTCTCGAAAGTGTGAACCGTGTCCTCTTTCCACGGCACGTAGTTCTGCAGGGCGCTCTTGGGCAGCTCGCGGGACTGGAGCGTACCGGTGCCCGCCATCAAGGCGAGACATCCCAGGGTGAGGGCGGTGAGGAGGTTTTTCATGTCGAGGCCGGGTTGGATTGGAAACGCTTGCGGGAGCGGGTCGTGAATTGCACCAGCATGATGAGGAAATGAACGCCGAGACCGACGCCGGTGACGATCAGCGAGTAAAGCGGCCACTGGTCGGCCGGATTGTTCGCCACGGCGAACTGGGAAAACATGTCGTCGCCAGGCTGGGCGCCGGAGGGACCGAAGGACTCCTGGAAGAAGGTGTATCCGGCGTGACGCATGGGCTCGTTCATCTTGATTTCGAGAGGTTTCTCGGGCTGCCCCTCCTCGAAACGGGTGACACGGCTTTCGTAATTGCGGGCCATCGAGACACCGGGGTGCCGCTCGAAGATGAATTCATCGAGGCGCACCGTGAAGGGCACCGTCCAGGATTTTTTCACCAGAAGGGCACCGTAGAGCTGGTCGCCGACGGTGAAGGTGAAAGGCATCGGATTCTCGCGGGGATCGAAGCGGTAGGATCCGGCCCAGAGGATGGCCTCGATCGGGGCTCCACCGTCCCGGGGACGAATCTCGATGAAGCAGCCGGGCAGGTTCTGCTCGGCCTCCTTGGAGGGCTTCTGCGGCGAGAGCTTGAAGCCATCGATCTCCTTCCCGGTCACGCCCGCGGCCATGGGAGCGGCGGTGGGGATGGGCGTGGCGTTCTTCGCGTAGCCGTTGATGACGACGTCGAAGGGCAGGGACTCGGCATGGATGACGCGCTGCTCGTCGGGCATCATCGTCTCGAGATACCCGGCGGGATAGATCCACGCCTTTTCGGCGACGCCTTCCTTGGAAAGCGGCACGATCTCGAGCTGCCACTCGCGGTAGCTCTCGACCCGGTTGCTCGACATCCCGGAATAGAGGGCCATGTAGCCGTCGGTGGAAAAGGCCCAGGTCACGAATCCGCCGGCGAGGAGCATGAGCATGCCGATGTGCGAGATCAGCATGCCGACGCCCTTCCAGCGTTTCTTCACCTTCACGATGGCACCGAGGGTCATGTTCGTGAAGAGCAGGATCATCAGCAGGAGACCGCCGGGAAGAAGCACGGGGATACCGAAAATCTTGTCGAAAAACCAGAAGGAATGGAAATACTTTTCCTTGGCGGCGTGGAGCCCGTGCTCGACCTGACCAAGGGTGCCGAGCAAGGTCACCAGCGTCATGAAAATGAGCACGACGGTGGCGAGCTTGAAGGAGGTGAAAAACCGGAAGAAAATCCGCGGCCATTGGCGCGGGGACCAGTCGGGGGATGGGCTGGATGAGGCCATGCTTCGGGGAAAATGGGAGGAAAATCAGTTGGAGCCGGATCCGGAGCCGCCTGTGTTCACATCGAGCGACGAGACGAATTGATCGAAGGCGGCGCTGTTTTGATCGACGAGATCTTTCGGTCCCGTCATTTTCACGAACACCGCCCCGGCATCCGAGGCGAGGATCAGCCCCATGAGGCGGTGATTCGGGAAGGTCTGGTCGCTGCCCATGCCGGGAGAGAAGGTCCCGTCGACGGAGACGAAGCGCGCGGGTTGCCCGAAGAGCGGACGCGTCGGGAGGGCGGCGACTTCCTCTTCCGTGAGGGCGGAGGCGCCCATCTGGGAACGCCAACGGTTCACGTTTGCCGCCAGTCCTCCCCCGGCTCCGGGGAGGCGGGCGATGTAACACTCGCCCTCGCCATTCGGACCGAAGGTGAAATTGAGGTCGCGCATCAACGATCCGGGCTTTTCCGTCCAGCCCGCCGGCGTGTCGTAGACGAGGGCGGCGGCGGCGGCGCCACCCGATTCCGTGGTGGTCTCCTCCGAAGCCTTCGTGGAATAACGGAAACGATCCATGCTCGACTCGACGAGACGGAAATTCTTTTCCGACGGAGAGAGAGACCGCTCGTAGAGGCCGGGAGTATCCTCACCCCCGCAGGAGACGAGGAGGAGGGCGAGGGGAAGGGACACGGAAAGGACCGGGGGACGCGTCATGAGTGCTTTGACAGGGGATTACGACTCCGGCAGGGCCGGGAGCGCTCAAAATCGGCCGCAATGGCGTGAAGAAAAGAGCGGATTCCGGCCTGCTGCATCAGGGCTTCCCCCCCGGGGCCGGGGCCGGAGCTACTGCCGCGGGCTTGGGGGCCGGGTCGGCAGGCTTTTCCACCGGGGCGGTTTTCGCGGCGGGATCCGGCTTCGGAGCCTCGGCCGGTTTGCCTGCGGGTGCCGGAGCCGCGGGCTTCGCCTCCACGGGCTTCGGTGCGGCAGCCGGCTTCGGGGCGTCGGCCGCGGCGGGCGCGGCCGGTTTGGCGGGTTCGGGCTTTTTCTCCTCCGGCTTTTTCTCGGCCGGCTTTTCGGCGGGAGCACCCTTGATCTCCTGAGGAGCCGGCGCCGGAGGCGGCGCGGGCAGATCGACTCCGGTGTTGATCTCGAGATTGACGCTACGCTCGAAGGCCTTGGCCTCGGCCGGATCGACCGATGTCTGCCAGACATAGGCCTTTTTCAGGTTCGGCAGCTTCGCGAAGGTCTCGAAGATCCCGTTGCCGACCTTCGTCCCATAAAGATTGATGTATTCGAGATTGGCGAGCGAGGCGAGTTCGGCGACGCCTTGATCGGTCACGGCCGTGTTTTCGAGATGGAGACGCTCGAGGTCGCGCATCAGGCGCACCGTCTTCATACCGGCATCCGTGACCTGGCTGCGCGCCAGGTCGAGCCAGACGATCCGTTCGGCGACCGGCTCGAGCATCTTCAACTGGTCGTCGCCGAAGTCCTTCGCGGCATTGATCACATTCACCCGGAGCCGGTCGTCCTCGGCGGAGACGGGCATCACGGAGAAGTGGTATTTTTCCGCCGCCTCATCGACCTCGGCCATGCGCGCGGCCTTCTCCTCATCGGGCAGCGAATCCCAGACCGATGGGGCAGCCGCCACTTCGGCCGTGGCCTCGGTCGCTCCGCCCGCATGGATGGCCGCGACCCGGGTGGCGATCTCCGCGATACCGGGATCTTCTCCCAGCTGCGCCACGGTCGTGTCGGTTTTGGCTCCGGCGTTGATCCAGAGTTTCAGCAATTCCACCTCCGGGGCTTGCAGCGGGTCGCCCTGCGGCGGCATGAACTCGTCGTCGTCGTGCGGCAGCAGGACACGCACGATCAGCTCGGACTCGTCCGCGTTTCCGGGCACCACGGTGGGGTAATCCGAGCCCTCCGCTCCGGCGAGGAGCAGCTCGTGGGTATCCATCCGCAGCTTGCCTTTGATCTTGTTCTCGTTGTGGCACTCGTTGCAGGTCTTGTCGAGAATGGGCACCACGAAATCCTCGTAAACGAGACGTTCTCCCACCGGCTTCTCGACCACGGCGGCAGACAGCTCCCCTTCTCCGGCAGCGGCAGGCTCCTCCTTGACGCCGCCAAGTCCGATGAGCAGCGCCGGCTTCAACGCGGCGGGCGCGTGCTCGGTCAGATAATCGGGCTCATGCACCATCGCACCGCCGAAATGTCCGCTCGCCGCCGTCGCGAACGCCGCGAGCGCCGTGCCGAATCCGGAGAGAAACCGTTTTCCCCTCACCGCAAAGACCAGCGCGAAAAGGGTGAAAACGACCACGGCGAGACCGAAGTAAAGATGCAGGTCCATCGCACGCCCCGAGTAATCCTCCAAGGTCATGAGGAGGTAACCGATCACGGTGGCACCGACGCCACTGAGGAAACTGAGCCACAGGACGAAGGGAATCGACGCCCGGAGGTGGGAAAACACGGTGAAATACCCGAGGGCCTCCATCACCGCCACGAGGAAGATCAATCCGATCGGCAGATGAACCATCAGGACATGGAAGCGGGCGATGAAGTGGAGGAATCCGCCCTGCTCCGCCCCTCCACGATAGGCGAACCAGATCCCGGCGAGGAGCGCCGCCCAGACGATCCCGATGAGGACCGCCAACTTGACCGATGTCTTCGCAGGTGCCTGATGCTTCACAAAACTGCTCATGGGCGAGCTTCGCGCGAAGGGCGGGGTCGGTCAAATGCGCGTTGGCGTGCGAAATCCGACCGTAAGGAGCCATTCCCGACTCCCCTCCCCCGTCGCTCGCCGCACCCGAAAGGCAACCCGGCCGCGCCCCTGTTTGAAGGCCTCCATGCAAATTAATTTGGCAAAGTGAAATATTTCGTTTCAATTGAGCGGTCGCTCTTGTCTGGAATCGCGGATGCGGTGGGTCGATCCCTACCTGAACGCACTCGCCGAACTCCCGGATCTCTCACCCCAAAACCGCCTTGGCCGAAAAACCGACAGACCAGCTCGGCAAAAACTACTTCCAGACCCGGGAGAAGTTGACCAAGACCATCGAGTCGCTCGGCGAGCTGGGAAGGGAGAGCGGGATCAATCCCGGCCGTCTCGCCCTCCTCAAAAATCTCCTCGCCAACCTCGAGGATCCCTTCCTCTTCGTCGTCGTCGGCGAAGTGAACGCCGGCAAATCGACCCTGCTGAACGCCCTCTTCGGCGAGGACTTCTGCAATGCGGACGTCATCCCCACGACCGAGCGCATCGCCTTTTTCAAACACGGGGCCGAGCCCCACGAATTCGAATTCTCCGAGGACATCGTCGAGGTCTTCCGCCCCAACGCCTTCCTCAAGGACTTCAATCTCGTCGACACGCCGGGGACGAACTCGATCGAGTCCACCCACCAGCGGATCACCGAGCAATTCCTTCCCATGGCGGATCTCGTGCTCTTTGTCTTTTCCGTGACGAATCCCTGGGGCGCCTCGACGTGGGAGTTCCTGGACCGTATCCACCACCAGTGGAAAAAGAAAATCGTCTTCATCCTCCAGCAGTGCGACCTCCGCACCGACGAGGAAGTCGCCGCCATCCTCGAGCACCTCCAGAAGACCGCGCATCACCGCTTCGGCCAGCATTTCCCCACCTTCGCGGTCTCGGCGAAAAAGGCCTTCCTCGCGAAGACCTCCGGCTTGGAAAACGAGGACTTCTCACGCAAGAGCCAGATCGAGGGGCTCGAGCGCTACATCGCCGGAGTCGTCGAATCGTCCGAACCCCGTCTCATCAAGCTGATCCATGCCTGGCGTGCCGCCTGCTACGTGCTCGGGGAGGTGAAGGAGAGCCTCGGCACCGCCTCCGAAATCATCCGCGCCGACAACGAGCTGCTCAGCGAGCTCGAGCCCGCCTGCAAGATGCAGCAGGACCGCACCTTGAAGAAATGCGAGCCGCTCTTCGAGGCCTTCGATCAGAGCTTCATGGCCGCGGGGCTGCAGGCCGAGCCGCTTCTGGATTCCGAGTTCCGCGTCATCTCCGCCCTCATGCCCAAACGCAAGAGCGCCGAGGAAATCGAGGGCCTCATCTTCGCCACGACGATGAAAGCCGTGCGCCGCAGCATCGGAGCCGGCGCCCCCGCGG